>NZ_DBHIHF010000007.1:0-108725 GCF_057248925.1 Stomatobaculum sp. | reverse complement strand
TCGAACCGGTCCAGCCGTTAAAGGTATAGCCATTGATGGCAAAGTGGTTCGTGAGATTTGCGGTTCCCGTGCTGCCGGTAATCGTCTGATCCGGCATGGTGCCCGTCGCAGTCTGGCCTGCCGGCGCGTTCGCGACAAACTTGACCGTATAGTGGTGCGGGTTTCTTGTCACCGGGCCCGGGACATAGGTAATCGTATAGGTACCGATTGCCGTGCTGCCCGCCGTGCCGTTGTCAAAGCTCGTCGGTGCGAGCGGCGTTGCATTGTCCGTCGTGGTGGTCGCAACCGGCTGACTGTTGTCAAAGTTCACAGTGACGCCCGTCACGCGGTCGCTGCCGATGAGGCCCGTCACTGTCACATCGGACGGATTCCAGGTGAGGGGCTCGGTCGCCGTCACGTTGCGATGATTCACGGTAATGGTGAGCGGCACATTGACCGCGCCGTTGCCCGCGTTGGTGAAACCGCCGTTCGATCCCTGCACGAGGAAGGAGCTGCCGCCGGTCACATTGATCGTGCCGTTGTTCGTGACATTGCTGCCCGCCGGAACGCCGAGGGTCTTGCCGTTCGTGTTGATCACGACCCCCGCCGGGATGTTCTGCGTCACAACCGTGTTGTTGGTCAGCGTAATCGCCGGGTTGCCGTTCTGGTTCGACCAGGCAATCGCGTCGTCGAGGTTGCTGAAGTACTGCCGCTGACCGTTCACAACCACATAGGCCACATCGCTCGTGACGAGCGGAATTGACTGGTTGACCGTCGTACCGCTCTGCTTGTAAGAACTAAACTCAACGAAGAAGCCGTGAATATCAAAAGGTGCATAGTTATATCCGGTCAGGTTGTGAAGATCGTTCCACTTGCCGCCGACCGCATGTACCTGCATGACAGATTCATAGCCATTAACTGTAGCACCCGTATCGCCGGGGGATGAATTCGGTTCGCCCGGTGTGAAGTTTGTATACATTCCGTTCAGCGGTCCGACACGCTGCTCATAGTATTCAACACCCGCCTCGGGGCCATCCTGCCAACGGAATTTTTTAAACGCTGCGGGAGTTCCGGCCGCATGACCGATGTAGCTCTGCGCTTCGTAGGGCTGTCCCGGCGCGCGAAGCGCTGCGCTGTTGTCGTGCCAAGCGGGAATGCTGTCCGCATCGTTCAGCGGCGCCCAGCGGTTACCGCCCGACCACGCACCGACTGTCGTAATGTTATCCAGAACGGTATTCTCATCTGCGGAGGTAATCGTGACCAGATAGCCGACCATACCATTCAATCGATAGGTTTTTGCGAGATTATAGCTGTCCGCCCAGCTGATCAGCTGACCCGGGTTCGGCTCCACATACATGTAGTAGTGCTCGGCCGTATCGCCCTTGTCCGTCCGCGGATTCGGAATGGTTGCCTTGGTGATGGTCGCGCCGGTCGGCAGGTTGTTCGCGCCGTTTCCGAGCGTGATCTTGACCTGCTGCGTCGCACCGGCGCTCGGCAGATGGAACTTGATATTGTTCTCGATAAAGGTCTTCGCGTCCGCCGGTGTCAGCGCCGTCGGAAAAATAATCTGATAGAACTTGTGCGCGGTTAGAATGTCCGTAAAGGTCTGGACCCCCGTCGGCGTACTGAGAAGCTCAATGCTACCCACATCGACCTGGAAGTTCATCGAAGTGATGCCGTTTCCGAGCGTGTCGGTGACCGTCACATCCTTTAACTTGTAGGCCAAGCGGTTGTCATCGTCATAGTCGAGACGCTTAAATGCGACCGAGAGCGGCAACGGAGTTGCGGAAGTCGGCGTGTAGTTCACAACCGCAAACGGCGAGAAGTGCTCTGCCGCAGCCTGTAAAACCGGCAGATTCTCATTGAGGCCCTCGCGGAGCGTGTCGACCTTATCGGCTGCCTCGTCGATATGGAGGACGGAGACTGCGTTCTGCTCGATTTCCGCCGCATCGGTGCCCGTCTCCGCGCTCGCCGCCGAGACAATCGCAATGTTCCGAAACGAAACAGCGAGGGTACCTTTCGTGTTATCCGGCTGAATCGGCTCACCGGCCGCATTCAGCACCGTGAGGTCGCAGAGGAACTGGGTCGTCGCGGACTTTCCTGCCGCTTCGGCGTGCTCGCTAATCTTTGCGAGCACTTCCTTCTCTTCCTCTTCACTGAGTTTCCGCGCCTTCAGGCTAGCCCCTTCGGGGAGCACACCGGCCGGGGCGCTGACTTCAATCTCGACGCCGTCCAGCTGCGTGTGCAGCACCTTCGCCGCATTGGAAGGCGTGCCCCAGCGCGCGGAACCGGCAGTCAGATCCTCTGCCTTCTTTTCCTTCGCCGCCGCATCGGAGGGGCTTGCGCTGCCCTTCTGCGAGAGCTGCCGCTGTACATCCTTCGGAAGTGCGAGGTCATTGATGAGCTCGGCATCCTCCCGGAACTCCTCGGCAGACGGCGCTGCGAAAGCGGGCGCCGCCGTCGAAATGTTCAGGGCGACCATTGCCGCGCTGAGCACCCCGGCCAGCAGACGCTTTGACCAGTTCCTTCGTTTTCTCATATGCTTTCCTCCTTGTTACGCGAGCCAACCATAGCTCTTTCTTAATAGTCTAGCGAGGTCTGTAAGGATTTTCAACAGCATATGAATATTTTTTTAATTTTATTGTTGTTCATTTAAGATATAACTTGGGTTTTAATGAACTTTTTATGAGCATAGTGTTCAATAACTCCGAGTGCCAAGAAGGCGCTGTGCTCTCGCACAGCGCCTTCTTGGTTTATATCGCATCACGCACGAACTGATCCGAGACTTCAGCGTTTGCTCTCTTTCTGCTCAATGCGGCGACGAATCGCGAGCATCTTTTCATCGGTATCCGCGATGATGTCCGCGCAGGCACGGAGTTCTTCGGAAATTTGCTCGGCATCCGGAATCTCTTTTTTGTACTTGAGTTCGTGGTCGAGGCTCGCCCAGAAATCCATCGCAATCGTGCGAATCTGGATTTCCACCCGGATAAAGCGCTTCTGATCCGAAAAGTAGACCGGCACCTCCGCAATGATGTGATAGGAGCGGTAGCCGTTGTCCTTCGGATTCTTGATGTAGTCCTTAATCTGCAAGACATGCACATCGTCCTGCCGCATCATCATACCGGCGAGCGCGTAAATATCGTCCACGAAAGAACAAATGACACGCACGCCCGCAATATCGTTGAGATTCTCCATCATGGATTGCAACGTCAACAGAAAGCCCTTCCGCTTCAGCTTTTCGATGATGCTATGCGGCTGTTTGATCCGGTACTTAATCATCTCAATCGGATTTCTCTGATTCCGGATCGAAAGTTCGTCATTCAAGACTTCCAGCTTTGTCTTGACCTCCCGAATGGCACAATTATACATCATCATGGCGTCCTGAAACTGCTGCGCCCAAGCGACCATACTCTCGGGGACCTGGAAAGCGCCGGGTCCCCGGAGTACGGCTCGCTCCAGCTCGCTGTTCGGATCGCCGCCGTTTGTCATCATTTTTCCGCCTTGTCTCCTGTGACAGCGGCGACGGCGCCATCCAGCCACGGAACGGTCAGGGTCTCCACCTTGCCCGCATCGACCGCAGCGGCAATGTTCGCGTCAATCGGCGCTTTCGCGAGCACCTTGACCCCGTAGGTCTTTGCAATCTCATCGATATGGCTCTCGCCGAAAATCGAATGCGCTTTTCCGCAGTCCGGGCACTCATAATAGCTCAGATTCTCGACCAGGCCGAGAATCGGCACGTTCATCTGACGCGCCATGTTAACAGCCTTCTCGACAATCATCGACACCAGTTCCTGCGGGCTCGTCACCACGACAATGCCCTCGACCGGCAGCGACTGAAATACCGTGAGTGGCACATCGCCGGTACCCGGCGGCATATCGACAAAGAGATAGTCGACATCGCCCCAGTAGACATCACTCCAGAACTGCTTCACGACGCTCGCAATCATCGGTCCGCGCCAGATGAGCGGCTCCGTGTCGTCGTCGAGCAACAGGTTCGAGCTCACAATTTTGATGCCGCTCTTGGTCTCGGCCGGCACCATCAGATTCTCGCGGGAGTGAAGGCTCTGACCGTCCACCCCGAAGGCTTTCGGGATGGACGGGCCGGTGATATCGGCGTCCAGAATGCCGACGCGGTAGCCCGCCTCGCTGACGCGGGAAGCAAGCAGGCTGGTCATAAGCGACTTACCCACACCGCCCTTACCGCTCATAATCGCGATGACATGGCAGATATTGCTGTTTTCGTTGCTCGGAACCTGAAAATTCGGTTTCGGCGGCTCCGGCATGCCCTGGGGCGTAGAATTACATGTATCAGACATAAACTTACCTCGCAGGAGAACACAATTCTCCGTTTTTTTGTGATAATCAAAACAAAATCAGTCTACAACATTCCAAAGCATTCCGCAAGCAGTGGCAAGCCCTGCCCTCTTTGTGGTATACTGTCCGCGAAGAAGTCAAAGATCATTTTGCGGCGCAATACTTAGTCACTGCAAACTGTCAGAAAAGGAGAAGTTATGCACCAGGCAATTCAGATGAGCGACACACTCTGGTATCTCGGATCCAGCGACAGAAGACTCGCTAAGTTTGAGAACTGCCACCCGATTCCGCTCGGCATTTCCTACAACTCTTACTTGGTCATGGACGAGAAGACCGTCCTGCTTGATACCGTGGATCAGGCGATCTGCGGCGTGTTTCTGGAAAATCTCAAGGCTGTATTAAACGGCCGTCCGCTCGACTACATTGTCGTGAACCACATGGAGCCGGATCACGCCGCTACGCTTGCCGAAGTGTTGCTCCGTTATCCGGAGGCTACGGTTGTGGGCAGTGCAAAGACCCACGCGATGATCAAGCAGTTCTTCGGTGACCTCAATCTGCAGGGCAAGGTCATGCAGGTCAAGGAGAACGATACGCTCTCGACCGGTCATCACAACTTCCGCTTCATTCTGGCTCCCATGGTCCACTGGCCGGAAGTCACCGTGACCTACGACGAGAGCGATAAGATTCTCTTCTCGGCCGATGCCTTCGGTACCTTCGGTGCGCTTTCCGGCAATCTCTATGCCGACCAGCTGGATTTCGGGGATTTTGAACTCTCCGAGATGCGCCGCTACTACTCCAACATCGTGGGCAAATACGGCTTGCAGGTACAGGCGCTCTTAAACAAGGCCGCGGGGCTTGACATTCAGATGATTTGCCCGCTGCACGGTCCCGTATGGCGCGTCGCGAATAAGATTCAGTGGCTCATCGAAAAGTACTCCCGCTGGGCAACCTACCGCCCCGAGGACAACGAAGTGGTTGTCTTCTATGCTTCGATTTACGGCGGCACCGAGAATGCGGCGGAAGTGCTCGCCAATGCGCTCGGCGCCAAGAAGGTCAAAAACATCAAGATGTACGATGTCTCCGTGGTCGATGTCTCCTACCTGGTCTCCGAGGCTTTCCGCGCGAGCCACCTGGTCTTCGCCTCCGCGACCTACAACAACGAGATCTTCCCCTACATGGAGAACCTGATTCGCGACCTCGCGGCGCACAATGTGCAGAATCGCTCGATTGCCCTCGTGGAAAACGGCTCCTGGGCGCCGGTCTCCGGCAAGAAGATGAGCGAACTCTTCTCCTCGATGAAGAACATGAACTTCTTACAGGACACGGTCTCCTTAAAGTCCCGCGGTCACGAGGAACAGCGCTTGCAGTTGCTCTCGCTCGCAGACACGATTGCCGAGTCGGTCTTTGCCGCAGAACTACACTGAGCTTTTCGCGCCGCCGCCTCCCGCTTTGAGTAGGAGCAACCGCAGTAATCCTGGCGGTAGAGCCCGTACTCTCTCGAGAGCTCGGTCGAGCGAAGAAACCCGTTTTTCTTTTTAAAATCTGACGGTAGGAAGGCAACGCCCTCCTCCACACCGATGCGCTCCCCGATTGCATTCAGTCGGGGGGCGCTTTTCATCGGGGAAATCGTGAGACTCGTCGTAAAGTAGTCAAAGCCCCCCGCCTTGGCAGCCTTTGCGCTCTCGCGGAGACGAAGTTCAAAACAGATGCCGCAGCGCTCCCCGCCCTCCAGGTCCGTCTCGTGACCGCGCACCGCTTCGTGAAAGCGTTCGGGGCTGTATTCCCCCTCGAGGAAGCCGACCGGACGCGGCAAATTCATTTCCCGGAGTAAGCGTTTCTCCTCCTCTGCCCTGCGATGATACTCTTCCGGGTCATCGATGTTCGGGTTACAGAAAAAGACAGTCACATCAAAATGCGGCGCCAGACTCTCCAGACAGAAGGAGGAGCAGGGCGCACAACAGACATGAAGAAGAAGCTTCGGGACTTTGCCCGAAGCTTCGTTTTGTTTGACCAAATTGTCCAGCTCACGCTGATAATTTCTCTGATTCATAAAAAGTCTCTGATTCTCTTGGATCTCACCGGGTTTCTGAGTTTCCGGAGCGCCTTTGCCTCAATCTGGCGGATGCGCTCTCTGGTCACCTTGAACTCTCTGCCGACTTCCTCGAGTGTTCTCGGGTGGCCGTCCTCGAGGCCGAAGCGGAGCACGATGACCTGACGCTCTCTCTCCTTGAGGTCGCCGAGCAGCGCCTCGATGTGCTCGCGCAACATGACCGACTCCACATTATCCTCGGGCGTCAGCACATTGTTGTCCGCGACAAAATCGCCGAGGTTTGAGTCGTCTTCCTCGCCGATCGGCGTCTCGAGCGAAGCGGGTTCGCGCGCAATCTGCATAATTTCCATGACCTTTTCCTCGGTCATGTCGAGCGCCTTTGCGAGTTCCGCGACGCTCGGCTCATAGCCAAGCTCCAGCGTGAGCTTGCGCTGCATCTTGCTCATCTTATTGATGGTCTCGACCATGTGCACCGGCACACGTATGGTTCTCGCCTGATCCGCGAGCGCGCGCGTCACGGACTGACGAATCCACCAGGTCGCGTACGTCGAGAGCTTAAATCCTTTCTCGGGGTCAAACTTTTCGACGCCCTTGATGAGCCCCAGGTTTCCCTCCTGCACGAGGTCCAAGAAACTCATGCCGCGCCCCGTATAGCGCTTCGCAATGCTGACCACGAGACGGAGGTTTGCTTCAATCAGCTTCTTCTTCGCCTTCTCATCGCCGGCCTGTTTTCTGCGCGCGAGCTCCATCTCCTCCTCGGCAGTAAGCAGCGGCACGGTGCCGATTTCTTTTAAGTACATCCGGACCGGGTCTTCGGTGCCGACGCCTTCGAGAAGATCCACCGGATTCAGATTGATTTCCTCGCTCTCAATCTTCTCTCCGTTTTCGTCCTCTGCGTCGAGGTCATCGTCGAGATCCAGGTCGAGATCGAGCATCGCATCGCCCTTGCCGTTGCTCACGAGATCCTCCGGCGGCTCCTCCTCTTGGTGGTGCTGCACTTCGATATTATTGCCCTCAAGATAGCTGTAAATATGCTCAATGCCCTCGGGACTCAGATTATAGTCCTGAAAGTAGTCATTGATCTCATCGACATCCAGCTTGGAGTCCTTGTTCTTGGCCTGTTCGACCAGCTGCATGAGTCCGTGCAGGAGCTCCTGCTCCTGAATTTCCCGCTTATCGGCCTCCGCCTGCTTGCTCTTCGCGCTCTTCTTTTCCGTTTTCTTCTTCGCTTCTGCCATTTGGATTCATTCCTCCTGTTCTCGATGTCCTGAAGACACGAACTTACACATAGCCGTAAATTCCGCGCACGCTGACCTCGCCGCTGCGCACTGCCGTGAGACTGTGATCGTCCCGGGACACCAGTAATTCGCCTTCTTCCGTAATGCCGACTGCCGTGCCCGTGTATGCTCCGTCCGGATCCAGCACCCGCACTTCCCGGTTGCGATTGGCAAGTAAGGTCTCGTAGCGTTCTTTCAAGGCCGTGAAATTGCCCGTCTCCTCAAAAAGGCGCTCGTAGACCGCGAAATGCTTCCAGATTGCCGCAATAATCGGCGTCCGCGCGGTCTGCTTGCCCTGTTCTATCGCGAGCGAAGTCGCAACGCTCTGAATTTCCTCCGGAAAGCTTTCGGTATTCACATTGATACCGATGCCAATCACGACAAATTCGATGCGATCCATGTCCGTGCTCATCTCGGTCAGAATGCCCGCGACTTTTTTGCCCTTTACAACCACATCATTGGGCCACTTGATGGCCGCCTCCAGTCCCGTTGCCTCGCGTATGCCGTCCGTCACAGCCAGCGCTGTGACCAGAGTCAACATGGAGGCGCGCTCCGGCCTGAGCGCCGGGCGCAATAAAAGAGACATCCAGATACCGCTCCCCGGCGGGGAGCTCCAGTTGCGGCCCCGCCGCCCTCTGCCGGCGGTCTGTTCCTCCGCGACAAAGAGAGTCGGTCCCCGGTCTCCGGCAGCGGCAGCACGCTTCACCTCTAAGTTGGTCGAGTCGGTCTGCTGCAAAAAAATCCAGCGTTTCAAGAAATTTTGCGCCGCAAATGCCTCGTCGAGCGATGCCTGACTCAGTAAATATTCTGTGTTCTGCAAACGATAGCCTCGATTCTGTCTCGCTTCTATGGTATAGCCCTCGTCACGCAACCTGGCGACCGCTTTCCAGACCGCTGTCCTGGTCACATGAAAGCGCTCGCAGAGCGCCTGTCCCGAGCAGTAATCGCCCGCTTCGAGCAGCGCCTTTAAAATATCATCCTTCAGCAAAGGACCCCCCTCAGAGCATCACGACTGCGCTGACCGCGCAGAGACCTAAGAGTATCGCGCCGAGTAGCATCACAACGACGGCACTGCCCTTTTTCCGGTGTGCGCGCCGAAGAGCGGTAAAACGAACCTGACCGTTGACCAGAGTCAGAAGCCCCGCCAAGCCGAAAATCAAAGAGAAAAAAAACGGATACTCTTCCGGTGACAAAAAAGCAAAGACTGCAAGCACGGTGACCGCAATGCCCACAAAGACATGCAGGACATCGAGCCAGAAATGGTTCTGACTGATCAGACTTCCCTTCATTTTGTCTCCCTTCTCCGCTGTCTTGCGCGCTCATAGAGAAGAACAGACGCCGCGACAGCCGCATTCAGTGATTCCACCTGCCCGAGCATGGGAATATGGATGCTTTGGTCCGCAATCGCTATCATCTCCGCCGTGAGGCCCGCAGCCTCATTGCCGATGAAAAAGGCAGTCTTCTCCGGATACTCTATGCTGTCATAGGGCACAGAGGCCTGAAGAGCCGCCGCATAGAGGCGTATGCCCTCCCGCTTCAGCGTTAGGAGCGCCTCCCGAAAATCGTCGACATAGACCACCGGAACGCGGAAAATGCTGCCCATCGTCGCGCGTATCACCTTGGGATTATAAATGTCCACAGTGCCGCGGTTTGCGAGAATGGCCGAGAGACCGGCTCCCTCGCCCGCCCGGAGCATGGTCCCGAGATTTCCGGGATCCTGCAGGCTTTCGACCGCGAGGAAGCAGCTTGCGCCTTCCGCCAGAACTTCCGCGAGACCTTTCCGCTGCATGCGAAGCAGCGCGAGCACGCCCTGCGGCGTCTTCGTATCCGACATCTTCGCAAAAATATTGTCGGCGACTGTCTCCGCCCTGAGCGCCTCTATTTTTTCCCGGACTTCTCCCTCGGCGCGCGCCGCAAAACTCTCACTCACATAGAGCTCTTCGATTTCCGCTGCGGGTGCTTCCAGGAACATGCGCCCCCCCTCGACCGGAAACAATCCTCGCGCCGCGCGAAGAGACGCTTTCTCAAAGAGTGCGCGCACTTCTTTTACTTTCTTGTTCGCGGGCGATGTAATCATAGCGACTCTGCCTCCTCAAGCCAGACACGGCTCACCGCGTCCGAAGGCATGCGGAGATCGCCGCGCGGCGACACCGCCACACTGCCGGTCTTCGGGCCGTCCGGCAGGCAGGAGCGCTTGAACTGCTGCGTGAAGAAACGGCGGAGAAACGTGATAAGCCACTTTTTGACAGTCGCCCCGTCGTAGACACCCGCAAAGGCACACAACGCAAGACGGTAAATCTTCCGCGGGCTGCTGCCGTAGCGGAGCATCTGAAACAGAAAGAAATCATGGAGCTCGTAAGGTCCCACGAGATCTTCGGTCTTCTGGCTGATCACGCCGTCCTTCGGCGGCAGGAGTTCGGGACTCACCGGCGTGTCGAGAATGTCGAGCAAGACTTCGCGGAGTTTTCCGCCCGCAAGGCTCGCCTCATGCTCGACAAGAACGCGCACCAAGGTCTTCGGCACCGAGACATTGACCGCGTACATTGACATGTGGTCGCCGTTATAGGTGGCCCAGCCGAGCGCGAGTTCCGAGAGGTCACCGGTTCCGATGACAAGCGCATTGTCCCGGTTTGCGATGTCCATGAGTACCTGCGTGCGCTCGCGCGCCTGCGCATTCTCATAGGTGATATCGTGCTTCTCGGGATCTTGTTTGATGTCCTGAAAGTGCTGCAGTACAGCTTCGCGAATCGAGATTTCCTCGAGCGAAGCGCCGATGGCTTCGGCGAGCGCACAGGCATTCCGGTAGGTTCTGTCCGTCGTGCCGAAGGCCGGCATCGTAATCGCCTCAATGCCGCTCCGCGGAAGACCGAGCGCATCAAAGCTCCGGGCCGCGACCAGAAGCGCAAGCGTCGAATCGAGTCCGCCCGAAAGGCCGAGCACCGCCCGCTTGCCGTTGATATGAGCGAGGCGCTTCTTTAAGCCGAGCGCTTGAATCTGCAGCACTTCCTCGCATCTCTCACGGCGCGCCGCCGCATCCGCCGGCACAAAGGGCGACGGATTAACCGACCGCGTGAGTTCGGTCTCCGTGAGGCGAAGGTCAAAGCTGACGCCGCAGTACAGATTCGCCTCGCTGTCCCGCTGCGGGTAGCTGCTCTGCCGTCTCCGGAGGAAGAGCAGCTTTTTCAGATCCAGTTCCGAAGCGATGACCGCATTGGTGAGCAGCGGCGATTCGGCAATCACGCTGCCCGCCTCCGCAATCAGATTGTGGGCGCTGAACACAAGATCCTGCGTCGATTCACCCTCGCCCGCACTCGCGTAAATATAGCCTGCGAGAAGCTTGCTGCTCTGCGCCTTGACTAGCTCCCGCCGCGCCTTCCGTTTTCCGGCGAGCGCATTCGAAGCCGAGCAGTTCACAATGAGCGTAGCCCCTGCCGTGCAGAGATCGATGGAGGGCGCATTCGGGACCCAGAGATCCTCGCAGATTTCAACGCCGATTTTGAGTTCCGGCAATGACTCACAGCAAAAGAGCAGTCTTGCCCCGAAGGGAACCCGCTCTCCGAAGAGCGGCACGAGAACCGGAGACCGGAATCCAGGTGCAAAGTAACGGCGCTCGTAGAACTCGCCGTAGTTCGGGATGTGCAGCTTCGGCACGAGACCGAGCAACTCCCCCTTCTGAAAAACGGCGACCGCGTTATAAAGTTGATTTTCAAACGCAAAGGGCAGACCGACAAAGCAGAGCACTTCGGTGTCCGCTGTCTGCTCCAGCAGTTTTTTTAACTCCCGGCACACCGCCTCCTGCAGCGTATCCTGTAAGAAAAGATCGCCGCAGGTATAGGCACTCAGCGCAAGCTCGGGGAACACAAGTACTTTGGTTCCCCGAGCCGCTTCGCTCCGGATGACGGTCTCGATTTGTTCCCGGTTATAGGCGGGATCCGCGACCCTCACCTCCGGCGTCGCGGCTGCGACGCGGATAAACCCGTCTCTCATGCCTTCTTCTCACTCCCATCGCCCGGCGTTGCCACCGAAGCGGTCTCTTTCAGTGCTGTCACCAGTCCCGCCATATTCTGAAGATCGGACGGAATCACAATCTTGGTCGCTCTGCCGTCCGCAACACGGGTCAGCGCGTCGAGACTGCGAAGCTTCAGAACCGCCTCATCGGCGCCAGCCTCGCGAATCAGACGGATACCTTCGGCCTCCGCTTCCTTCACGGCGCGGATCGCCTTTGCCTGACCTTCCGCCTCCTGAATCTTTCTCTCCTTCTCAGCCTCCGCGCGGAGAATTGCGGTCTGCTTCTCTGCCTCTGCGTTCAGAATAGCGGCTTCCTTATTGCCCTGTGCGTTCAAGACCGCGGACTCTTTTTTACCCTGTGCCAGGGTAATCACTTCACGCTTCTCGCGCTCTGCCTTCATCTGCTTCTCCATGGCCTCGCGAATCGCATCCGGCGGGAGAATATTCTTTAACTCGACGCGGTTTACCTTGATCCCCCAGGGATCGGTCGCAACATCCAGCTGAGAGCGCATCTCGGTGTTGATGGTCTCACGGGAAGTCAGCGTCGTGTCGAGGTCCATCGATCCGATGATGTTGCGGAGCGTAGTTGCCGTCAGGTTCTCGATGGCGGAAATCGGATTCTCGACGCCGTACGCATAGAGCTTCGGCTCGGTAATCACAAAGAAAACAACCGAGTCAATGCGCATCGTGACATTGTCCTTCGTGATTACGGGCTGCGGCGGGAAGTCCGCGACCTGCTCCTTCAGGTTGACGCGCTTCGCGATGCGATCCACAAACGGAATCATGAGATGCACGCCCGCATCCCAGGTCGCATGGTAGCGCCCCAGGCGCTCAATGATGAGAGCCTGTGCCTGCGGCACAATGCTGATACCGTTCGCAAGAATGCCGACGATTATGACAAACAAAATAACTCCCGGAATAAACTTCATGGCTTCCTCCTTTTTGGCGACAATACTCCAATTGTTTTCGTTTCAGTATAGCATACTTCGCAAGGTTTGGCTTGCCAAAGCGCTTTTTTCCTGTTATCCTAAATCCCGAGTGAATTGCTAGGAAATACTGGCAAAGAAAAACTGGAAGGAGTTGTCATGAAAATATCCACAAAAGGGCGCTATGCACTTCGCCTGATGATGGAATTTGCGAGACAGCCGGAGCAAGTCACACGTCTGAAGGACGCCGCTGCAAAGCAGGAACTCTCGGAGAAATACCTCGAGCAAATTGTGGCCGTGCTGAGCAAAGCCGGCTTTGTAAAGAGCATACGCGGCGCCCAGGGCGGCTATCTCCTGACCCGCGCGCCGAAGGACTACTCGGTCGGCGATATTCTCCGTCTGACCGAGGGCAATATGGCACCTGTGGTCTGTCTCGGACAGGATTCCGTCGCCTGCGATCTCGCGGAGCGCTGCGTGTCCCGCTCCGTCTTTTCGCGCATTGAATCGGCGGTCAACGAAGTCATTGACCATATCACGCTCGCGGACTTACTGCAAGAGGAACAGACGCTCGCCACTGCTGCGGCGCCTCTCCCCGAAGATGCCCACCACCGCTGTCAGGGCGGACACTGACAGCGCCCGCAAACGGCAGGATAAGACGCAAAAAAAAGAGGTTGTGCGTTTGCACAGCCTCTTTTTTGTTCGGACCAAACGCCCGTCCCGTCGCTCTGCAGCACTGCGACAAGACGGATTTGCTTTCGTTTTATTCCTCTGCCTTTTCCGTAGACTTTCCCTCTGCCGCGTCCATATCCGCGAGCAGCTTCTCGACGCTCACATACTTCACGCAGAGCGTAAAGAGCTCCGCCGCGATGCGCAAATCGTTCAGGGGCGGGAAAGAAGGTGCAATGCGGATGTTTGAATCGTGCGGATCCTTGCCGCCCGGCCAGGTCGCACCGGCGCCCGTCATAATCACACCGGCCTTCGCGCAGCGGGACACGACTTTCTTCGCACAGCCCTCGAGGGTGTCGAACGAGATGAAGTAGCCGCCCTTCGGCTTGGTCCAACTGCCGATGCCGAGACCGCCGAGTTCTCTGTCCAGAATCTCCTCGACCATCTCAAACTTCGGACGCAGGATGTCAGCGTGTTTTCTCATGTGCTCAACCATGCCGTGGATGTCCTCAAAGAAACGGACATGACGCAGCTGGTTCACCTTGTCGTGACCGATGGTCTGGACTTTCAGCTGCTTTTTGATGTCCTCGAGGTTATTCAGAGACGAGGCGAGTGCCGCAATGCCGGAGCCCGGGAAGCTGACCTTCGAGGTCGAAGCAAACTTGTAGACAAGATCCGGATTGCCCGCGCGCTTACACTCCGCGAGAATCTCGATAATCGTATCCTGATCGTGGTCGTAGAGATGATGAATCGTATACGCATTGTCCCAGTAAATACGGAAATCCTTGGCCGCCGGCTTTAAGCGCGCCATGCGACGCACAGTCTCGTCCGAATAGGAGTTGCCGGTCGGATTCGAGTACTTCGGCACGCACCAGATGCCCTTGATGGCCTCATCTTCCGCGACCAGCTTTTCAACGATGTCCATGTCCGGACCGGTCGGCAGCATCGGCACCGGAATATTCTCAATGCCGAAGTACTCGGTGATTGCAAAGTGGCGGTCGTAGCCCGGCACGACGCAGAGGAACTTCACCTTGTCGAGCTTGCACCAAGGCGTCGAGCCCATGACGCCGTGCGTGTAGGATCTCGAAATGGTGTCGTACATGACATTTAAACTTGAGTTTCCGTAGAGGATGATGTGGTTGTAGGGCACTTCCATCATATCGCCCATGAGCTCGAGCGCCTCCGGGATGCCGGTCAGCACGCCGTAGTTACGGCAGTCCGTGCCGTCTTCGGAGCGGAGCTCGGTGTCCTCGTTCAGCACCGCCATCATTCCCATCGAGAGGTCGAGCTGGGCTGTGCAGGGCTTACCGCGGCTCATATCGAGTTTTAATGCAAGTGCCTGCATGTCCTTATACTTGCCCTTCAACTCCTTCTTCAATTCCAAAAGCTCTTCCCGCGTCATCTCTGCGTATGGTTTCATTAGCTACTCCTTTCAGAACCTAGTGAATGAATTCACAGAATTCTAGCACTGTTTCCGTTGCTTCGCAAGACCGTTCTCAGATTGCATTCTTATAAATATTCAAAATATCCTCATACCCGAGCACCTGGAAGCCGCCGATGCTGCGGGTCTTCTGATAGCTGCACTCCGTCGCAAAAGCTTCGAGTTCTTTCTTCTCCGGCGTATGACCGAGCAGTTCTGTCAGCGTAATCGGCATGCCGAGCGACTGAAAGAAGCGCTCGGTCGCCTGAATCCCGGCCTCGATGCGTGCTTCCGCCGTGCCCTCTTGGATGCCGTATACCTTCTCCGCAAAACGGACAAAGCGGGACGGATTCGCGTCCTTTACATAGCGCGCCCAGGCCGGGAAGACAGCGGTCAGCGTTGCGCCGTGCGTATAGTCGCCGATGGCCGAGAGCGCCATGCCGAGCTGGTGGCACGCCCAGTCGCCCTCACGCGCTGTATCTCCCTTGGCACCGACGCCGGTCAGACCGACATGGGACACGGAACCGCACCACATGAGCTCGCTCATCGCCTCATAGTCCTTCGGATTCTGCACCGCGATCGGCCCGAAGTGAATGACATCCCGGAACAAGCCCTCCGCAATCTCATCGGTCAGGTGGTTGCCGAGAATCGGCGCAAAGTAACGTTCTGCCGTGTGCATGAAAATATCCGCGGCGCCCGCGCCGATCTGCCACTTCGGCAAGGTCATTGTGAGTTCCGGGTTCAGAATCGCAAACTTCGGGCGATTCAGGTCGGTATTGATGCCGCGCTTGGTGGGCTGCGGCAGGGTGTCGTTTGTGAGCACCGCGGAATTGCTGGTCTCGGAGCCTGCCGCCGAAATCGTGAGGATCACACCGATCGGCAGCGCTGTCTCGACCTTTCGCCCGGTCCAGAACTCCCAGACATCGCTCCCCGGCGCAGCTACGGTGTCGGCGACTGCCTTGGCCGTGTCGATCACCGAGCCGCCGCCGATTGCCAGAATAAAGTCCGCACGGAAGGCTCTCGCCTCCTCGACCATGCGACGCGCGGTCGAGACCAGCGGGTTCGGCACCACACCGCCGCTCGCCGAAAAGGCAATCCCCGCCGCACGGAGTATCTCCTCCACGCGGCCGAGTAAACCGCTCTTGACCGCAGAGCCGCCGCCGTAGACGACAAATACGCGACTTCCGCCGTAATGTTTCACGAGTTCCGCCACTTTCGCCTCTTCGCCGCGGCCGAATACAATTTCCGTCGGCGCATAATATACAAATTTCTGCATAGGAATCCTCCTCTTCCGCGAGACTGTTTTCCGTCTCTATGAGTTGACGGGTTTCATGTCCCGGCTTCTTTCTACGCTACTCTCCGGCGTTTTGAAAGCGGGTGCTTCCTCCCCTTTCCCGAATTCGGATTTTATTGTTTTCACTTCGAAGACTGCACTCCGTTTATCCTGTCCGAACCGCTTTGCTGTCTTGATTCGTCTTATGCCTTCACGAGCTTCACGAAATTCTTCTTGCCGCGCTTTAAGAGCTTGCCTTCGCCGACAAAGAAGTCCGCGTCAAAGCTCGCCGCGATGTCCTTTACGCTCTCGCCGTCCATGCTGACGCCGCCCTGCTGGACATTTCGTCTTGCCTCGGAGCGGGAGGACGCAAGCCCCGCCTTCACGAGCAGGGTCAGAATGTCCGCCTTGCCCTCGCTAAAGTCCTCATCCGTGAGTTCCACGGTCGGGACATTTTCGGAGGCACCGCCGCCCGCAAAGAGTGCCTGTGCGCCCTCGCGCGCCTTCTTCGCTTCCTCTTCGCCGTGCACAAGCGTCGTAAGCTCGTAAGCGAGAATATCCTTTGCCTCGTTCAGCTTAGCGCCCTCCCAGGAATCCATCTCGTCAATCTCATCGAGCGGCAGGAAAGTCAGCATGCGGAGGCACTTTAAGACATCCTGATCGCCGACATTTCTCCAGTACTGGTAGAACGCAAAGGGAGAGGTCTTGTTCGGATCCAGCCAGACCGCGCCGCCCACGGTCTTGCCCATCTTCTTGCCCTCGGAGTTTAAGAGGAGGGTGATGGTCATCGCGTGCGCGTCCTCGCCGAGCTTGCGGCGAATGAGCTCCGTGCCCGCGAGCATGTTGGACCACTGGTCGTCGCCGCCGAACTGCATATTGCAGTCATAGCGCTGAAAGAGCTCATAGAAGTCAAAAGCCTGCATGAGCATGTAGTTAAACTCGAGGAAAGAGAGTCCCTTCTCCATGCGATTCTTATAGCACTCCGCGCGGAGCATGTTGTTGACCGAGAAGTGGGGGCCGATGTCGCGGATAAATTCAATGTAGTTTAAGTTCCGGAGCCAGTCGGCATTGTTCACCATTCTCGCCTTGCCCTCGCCGAACTCGATGAAGCGGGACATCTGGCGCTTAAAGCTCTCGCAGTTGCTGTCAATCTGCTCGATGGTCATCATGCTGCGCATGTCGGTTCTGCCGGAGGGATCTCCGATCATACCTGTGCCGCCGCCGACCAGGGCAATCGGCTTATTGCCCGCCATCTGGAGACGCTTCATGAGGCAGAGCGCCATAAAGTGCCCCACGTGCAGACTGTCCGCCGTCGGGTCAAAACCGATATAGAAGGTCGCCTTGCCCTCGTTTACCAGGCGGCTCACCTCCGCCTCATTGGTCACCTGTGCCAACAGCCCGCGGGCTTTGAGCTCATCGTAGCAATTCATCTCTTCTTCTCCTCTTTCAAAATCACAGATAATTTCAGTATACCACGGCGCTTACATTCTCTCAAAGCGCATCATGCCGTTCTCGACTATCATCGCCGTGAGATATCCGTCCTCTTCGCCGCAACCCGTGTCCAACGCAATTACGCCCGTTCGCGGCAACTGAAACCAGATGCCGTAGCTCGGGTGAAAGTTGCTCTCCGCGCCGCTGCCGTCCAGATAGGTCGGGCATTCGACGCGGTGGTGTCCGAAGACTGTGAGCTTTCCCGCGTAGTTGTTCTCCTCCATGCAGCGGTTGCCCCAGAGAAAGGTCTCAGGCTCGTTATTCCAGATAACCTCATCGGTGATGTCCGCGTGCACGGCAATGAAGTCCCCGCATTCATACCAGGTTCGCGTATTCTCCTTCAGCCAGAGCGCTGTCTTTCCCGGGGAGAGCTTTCTCTCCTGCAGGGATTCGAGCGTCTCCTTGCCGCCGTTTTGCTTCCAGAGCAGGCTGTTGGCTATCTGCCCCCTTGTGAGGAGCAGGGCGTCGAGGAGCATCTGCTCGTGCTCGCCGCGAATGTATACAAAGCGCTTCTGCATCTGCTCCGCGAGATTGCGGAGGGCTATATACGTCTCCGCCGGGGAAGTTCCGTAGTCCAGGGCATCCCCGAGCACCACGAGTTCCTCCGTGGCGGGATCGAAATTCAGTTCCTCCAGCATACAGCAGAGTGTCTCCGCCTCGCCGTGTAAATCCGATAGTATGACTGTGCGCATGGCTTCTCCTCATAGACAACTTGCCCCGCCAAAGCGGCGGGGCAAGGATGCGCGTCAGAGCGACGCGATATCAATCAGTGTGAGTTCCTCTGCCTTCTGCTCGAGCGCAGTCGCAAGGGCCTCTGCGGTGTCGAGCGCCGTCAAGACATTGACGCCGGTCTCGACCGCATTTCTGCGAATCTCAAAGCCGTCCTTTTCACGGTCCGCGCCCTCCGGCGGCGTATCGATGACAAGGTCCATCTCGTGACCCAGGATGAGATCCAGAATGTTCGGATGCTCCTGCTCGAGCTTTCTCACCTCGAGCACCTTGATGCCGGCCTCCCGAAGAACCTTCGCCGTGCCGCGGGTCGAGAAGATGCGGTAGCCGAGCGCCTCGAAGCGCTTTGCGATCGGCGCAATCTCCGCCTTATCTTCATCGCGGACGGTGATAATCATATTCTTGTACTTCGGGAGCTTCACGCCCGCGCCCTGGAAGGCCTTGTAGAGCGCCTCGTTAAAGCTCTCCGCGATGCCGAGGCACTCGCCCGTCGACTTCATCTCGGGTCCGAGGCTGATGTCGGCGCCGCGAATCTTCTCAAACGAGAAGACAGGCATCTTGACCGCAATGTAATCCGCCTCCTTCTGGAGTCCCGGCTCGTAGCCGAGCTCGCGCAGACTGTGGCCGCAGATCACGCGGGTTGCGAGCGGAATAATCGGAATGCCCGTGACCTTCGAGATATAGGGAACGGTGCGCGAGGAGCGCGGGTTCACTTCAATCACGTAGACTTCCTCGCCCTTCGCGATAAACTGAATGTTGATCATGCCCTTCACGTGCAGTGCACGCGCGAGCTTCTCGGAGTAGTCGACAATCTTCTTCTTCACGGTCTCGGAGAGTGACTGCGCCGGGTAAACCGAAATCGAGTCACCGGAGTGAATGCCGGTGCGCTCAATGTGCTGCATGATGCCCGGAATCAGGATATCCTTGCCGTCGCAGACCGCATCGACCTCAACCTCGATGCCCTGAATGTACTTGTCGACCAGAATCGGATGCTCCTGCGCGTAGCGGTTGATCACACCGATGTACTCGTCGATGTCGTGGTCCGAAATCGCGATGCGCATGCCCGCGCCGCCGAGAACATAGGAGGGACGCACCAGCACCGGATAGCCGAGGCGATGGGCAATCTCCTTTGCCTCCTCCGCGGTAAAGACCGTGCCGCCCGCCGCGCGCGGAATGCCGGTCTCCTGGAGAATTTCATCAAAGCGCTCTCTGTCCTCCGCTGCGTCGACATCCTCCGCCGCCGTGCCGAGAATCGGAACGCCCATCTTCATGAGGGCCTCGGTCAGCTTGATTGCAGTCTGTCCGCCGAACTGCACGACCGCGCCGTCCGGCTTCTCAAAGTTCACAATGGCTTCGACATCCTCCGGGGTCAGCGGCTCAAAGTAGAGCTTGTCCGCGATGTCAAAGTCGGTTGAGACCGTCTCCGGGTTGTTGTTGACAATGATGGTCTCATACCCCTCTTTCCGGAAGGTGAAGGTGCAGTGCACCGAGCAGAAATCGAACTCGATGCCCTGGCCGATGCGTATCGGGCCGGAGCCGAGAACCAGCACCTTCTTCTTCGGCTTCGTCTCCTCCGCCTCGTTCTCACCGTCGTATACGCTATAGTAATAGGGAGTCTCCGCCGCAAACTCCGCAGCACAGGTATCAACCATCTTAAAGCCCGGGTAAATCTTAAATTCCGCGCGCTTTGCCTTGACCTCGGCCTCGGTCTTGCCGCAGAGCGCCGCAATCACGTGATCCGGGAACTCAAAGCGCTTCGCATCGCGGAGCAGCTCTTCGGTCAGCGGTCTTCTGCGGAGTTCTGCCTCCATGCGAACCAGGCGGTCCAGTTTATGGATGAACCAGCGGTCAATCTTCGTGAGCGCGAAAATATCGTCGTAGGAGAAGCCGCGGCGCAGCGCCTCTGCGATGACCCAGATGCGGCGGTCATCGACCACGCGCAGTTTTCTCTGGAGTTCGTCGTCGTCGAGGGACGCGTAGTCATAGCTCATCAGGCTGTCCACGTGCTGCTCGAGCGAGCGTATTGCCTTCATGAGCGCGCCCTCAAAGTTCGTGCAGATTGCCATGACCTCACCGGTCGCTTTCATCTGCGTGCCGAGCGTGTGCTTCGCCGTGATGAACTTGTCGAAGGGCAGGCGCGGCATCTTGACCACGCAGTAGTCGAGCATGGGCTCAAAGGAAGCGTAGGTCTTCTTGGTCACCGCGTTCTTGATTTCATCCAGGGTGTAGCCGAGCGCAATCTTCGCCGCGACCTTTGCAATCGGGTATCCGGTCGCCTTCGAAGCGAGCGCCGAGGAACGGCTGACGCGCGGGTTCACCTCAATGACACAGTACTCAAAGCTGTTCGGATTCAACGCGTACTGCACATTGCAGCCGCCGGTGATGCCGAGCTCGGTGATGATGTTGAGCGCGGAGCTGCGGAGCATCTGATACTCCTTGTCGCCGAGGGTCTGGGAAGGCGCAACCACAATCGAGTCGCCCGTGTGCACGCCGACCGGATCTAAGTTCTCCATGTTGCAGACTGTGATCACATTGCCCGCGCCGTCGCGCATGACCTCGTACTCAATCTCCTTCCAGCCCGCAATGCAGCGCTCCACAAGCACCTGTCCCACGCGGGAGAGGCGGAGACCGTTCTGCAGTATCTCGACAAGAGCGCGGCGATCCTCCGCGATGCCGCCGCCGCTGCCGCCGAGTGTATATGCCGGGCGCAGCACGACCGGATAGCCGATCTCCTCCGCAAACGCAATGCCGTCTTCTACATTCTCGACGACCTTCGACGCCGCGACCGGCTCGCCGATCTTCTCCATGGTCTCCTTAAAGAGCTCTCTGTCCTCTGCCTTCTTGATGGTCAATGCCGTGGTGCCGATCAGGCGGACCTTGTTCTCCGCAAAAAAGCCTCTCTCCTCGAGCTCCATCGCGAGATTCAGTCCCGCCTGACCGCCGAGGGTCGGGAGCACCGAGTCCGGCTTTTCCTTCAGAATCAAGCGCTCCAATACTTCAACCGTCAGCGGCTCAATATAGACATGGTCCGCAATGTCCTTGTCCGTCATGATGGTCGCCGGGTTCGAATTTAAGAGTACAACTTCGATGCCCTCTTCACGGAGCGCACGGCAGGCCTGAGTGCCCGCATAGTCGAACTCCGCCGCCTGTCCGATGATGATGGGGCCGGAGCCGATCACCAGTACTTTTTTGATTTCCGGATTCTTAGGCATGCTGTACCTCCATCATATCGAGAAAGTGGTCAAAGAGATACGAAGTGTCGTGCGGTCCGGGGCAGGCCTCGGGGTGGAACTGCACGGTCAGAATGTTCTTGCCACAGTAAGCAAGACCTTCGTTGGTGCCGTCGTTGACGTTCACAAAGCGCGTCTCCGCGACCTTCGGGTCAAGACTCTTGTCATCGACCGCGTAGCCGTGGTTCTGTGCGGAGATATAGGCTCTGCCGCTAATCAGATCCCGCACCGGGTGGTTGCCGCCGCGGTGGCCGTACTTCATCTTATAGGTCTTGCCGCCGGTCGCAAGCGCCATGAGCTGGTGTCCGAGACAGATTGCAAAAATCGGAACTTCCGAGTCGTAGAGCTTCTTGATTTCCCGAATCAGCCCCACATTTTCCGCGGGGTCGCCGGGGCCGTTCGTCAGGAAAATGCCGTCCGGCTTCTCCGCAAGGATATCCTCCGCGCGCGCATCCTGCGGCCAGACCGTGAGCTCCAATCCGCGCTTGCTGAGCTCACGGAGCATGTTGCGCTTAATGCCGCAGTCGATAATCGAGACCTTCTTGCCCTTGCCCGGAATCACATACTTTTCCTTGCAACTCACACGGGCCACGGCGCCGAGTACCTGATATTCCTTCATCCGCCGCAGAGCCTCTTCACGGTCAAAGTCCGGATTCGTGGTCAAAAAGCCGTTCATGGTGCCGCGCTCCCGGAGTATCTTGGTCAGCGCCCGCGTATCAATGCCCTCGATGCCGGGCACATCCTCCTCCAGTAAAAACTGCTGCAGAGTCTCGCGGCTCCGGAAATTCGATGCGAGCTCTGCGAGTTCGCGGACAATGAAGGCATCCGGCCATGCACGACCCGACTCCATGTCCTCGCGGCATATGCCGTAATTACCGATCAGCGGATATGTCATCACGACCGCCTGTCCCGCATAACTCGGGTCTGTCAGCACTTCGAGGTAGCCCGTCATCGAAGTATTGAATACGATTTCGCTCACCACTTCCTTGACTGCGCCTATGCTTCTCCCGGTAAACAGAGTGCCGTCTTCCAGTAAGAGATACGCTTTCATCTGCATTCCTTTCTTTATACTGCGCCTATCACACCATTTTCTTCCGACCTACTATAGCAAAAAAGGAGCCTGCTGTCACTCTGAGAAATAGCTTCCGGAAAAGACTTCCACCGCGGGCCCCGTTATCCGGAAATGTCCGTCCGAGAGTCGCTCGAGCATCAGATCGCCGCCGAGAAGGTGTACCGTGACTTTCTCGGCCGCACGCCCGAGCCGCATCGCCGCAAAGGCGACCGCAGTCGCGCCGGTACCGCAGGCCAGGGTCTCTCCGCTGCCGCGCTCATAGACCCGCATGTGGAGTTCGGTCGGACTCTCGATATAGAGAAATTCCGAATTCACGCCCTCCGGAAAGCGCGGATGATGCTCATAGGCCGGGCCGATTTTTTCGAGGTCAAGCCCCCGCAGGGTTTCAAGGCTGTCGACCAGATATACGGCGTGCGGATTGCCCACATTGACCGGCGTCATATGGGTCGCCTTGCCGTCCACTGTAATGGCTTCTTCGAGTTCGCCGTCCAGCACCGCTTCTCCCATGTCGATGGTCACCAGCGATTCGCCGACTTCCGCATGACGGATACCGGCCCCGGTCTCGATGTCAAAGCTTCTGCTTGTGACAAGGCCGTGGTCGTAGGTATAGCGCGCCACACAGCGCGCGCCGTTACCGCACATTTTTCCCTCGGAGCCGTCCGCATTGAACATGCGCATGCGAACGGGCGCAATCTCCGACGGGCAGATTAAAATGAGGCCGTCACCGCCCACCCCGAAGTGGCGGTCGGCAATGCGGATTGCAAGTTCTTCGGGCTTCGCAACCTGCTCCGAAAAACAATCGATATAGACATAGTCGTTGCCAAGCCCCTGCATCTTTGTGAATTTCATGTGAACACTTCCTCTCAAGTGGCATTCTTGTTCTACTTTTAGTACAATACAGACAAATGACCGTAAACTGCTTGCCGTTGCGGCAGAAAGGACACCCGATGAAACGACATCTACTGTTAGTTCCCACTCTTCTGCTCTCGCTCACGCTGACAGCCTGTGGCAGTCAGCAACATACCGATTCGAAAGCGGCCGCCGAACAGAAATCATATGACACAAATTACGCGGCCGAGGAGACCGGCGCCGTCGCCAAAGTCGCAGACAGTTCCGTCGACGGCCTATCTGTCAACTCCCTCACACAGACAGCCAAAGAAGGGCAGAAACTGATTACGACCGAGAGTCTGGATCTCGAGACCCGGGACCTCGACAGCTTTCTCAGGGAGCTGAAAGCGGCAACCGCCGACGCGGGCGGTTATTTCGAGACCTCTTCGATGACAGGCTCCTCCTACGATGCCCTCGAAAAAACGCGCTCTGCCTATTTCACGGCCCGCATTCCCGAAGAAGCGCTCGCAGCTTATGTGGATCGCCTCAAGCAGAATGCCAATGTGCTCTCGGAGAACAGCTCTGTTCAGGATGTGACCCTCGACTATACCGATGTCGAGAGCCGGAAAAAAGCGCTGAGCGCCGAGCGGGACCGTCTCTACGAACTGCTCTCGCAGGCGGCCTCGACAGACGCGATTCTCTCGATTCAGCAGCGAATCGGCGAAATCGATTCCGAGCTTGATTCCTACGAGTCCCAGCTCCGGCACTACGACAACGCCGTCAGCTATGCGACCGTGAATCTCTCGCTCAGCGAAGTGCGCGAATACCGCGTCGCCGAGACCGACAGCTTTCTGTCGCGCGTCAAAACCGGCTTTCGGAACAGCCTCTATTTCGGCTTTTCTGTCTGCACCACACTTCTCGTGCTGCTTCTCGGTCTCTCGCCGATCTGGATTCCGGTGCTCATTCTGATTCTCGTGCTTCTTCACTTCCGGAAAAAGCACCGCGACAAGACAGAGGCAGCGCGACAGGCGGCGGCAGCCGCGCGTGAGGCGGAGCGCCTCGCAAAGCGCGACGCCGAAGCCGCTAAGAGCACTGCCGCGACCGCTGCATCGGGCGACACGCCGGAAGACAGCGCAAAGTGAGTGCCTTACAGTAAGCCTTTCGCTTTATAATGTTCCGCAATTCTCCGGAAACCGGGGAGCGCATTCCGAACCGTCGTCTCCGCGACACAATACGCGAGACGGACATAGCCCGGGCAGGCAAAGCTCTTGCAGGGCACGGTGAGGATGCGCTCCTCTTTTAATGTCGCGGCAAATGCGGCGTCATCGCCCTCCGGCGCCTGAATCAAAAGGTAAAAAGCGCCCTCCGGCTTTACCAGCCGATAGCCCATCTCCGGGAGTTCCTGAAGAAGCAAGGCGCGGTTATGCTCGTAGACCGAGAAGTCCGCGCGGCAGCCGAGCGTCCGTTTCAGCACGCGCTGCATCAGCGAGGGCGCATTGACAAAGCCGGAAATGCGATTTGCAATGACCGCCGCGGCATACAGCTCGCGCGCCTCCGGAATGCTGTCCGGCAGGAGCAGCCAGCCGATGCGCTCGCCCGGGAGTGACAGGGTCTTGGAATAAGAATAAACCACCGCCGCATGCGGCATCAGCGCCGGAATCCACGGGACCATTGCGCCGTCGTAGACGAGCTCGCGGTAGGGCTCATCCGAAATGACGAGAATACAGCTTCCGAACTCCCGCTCCTTTTCCGCAAGTACCGTCTGAATGCCGCGGATCACTTCTTCCGAATAGACGACACCGCTCGGATTGTTCGGCGTATTCAGAATGAGCGCGCGCGTCTTTTTGCCGACGGCTGCGCGGAGCGCATCGAGATCCGGCAAAAATGTCGCGGAATCGGTCGCGACAGGGCGGAGCACCCCGCCGTAATTCTGCACATAGTTTTTGTACTCCGAAAAGTAAGGCGCAAAGGTCAGAACTTCATCGCCCGGGTTCAGCACCGTCTTAAGGAGAATATTGAGCGCCGCCGCCGCGCCGGTCGTCATGATCAACTGATCGGCACGGTAGGTGAAACCAAAGCGCTCCTTAAGAGAGTCCGCAATCGCCGCGCGGAGATCCGCAAAGCCTGCATTGTTCATATAGCCGTGGACAGAGACGCTCGGCTCTTCCGCAAGCACCTCGCGAACGGCCCGCTCCACTTCCGCCGGAGCCGGCACATTCGGATTGCCGAGGCTGAAGTCATAGACCTTATCGCTGCCGTACTCTCCCCTAAGGCGCTCTCCCTCCTCAAACATCGCCCGAATCACGGAATTTTGCGAGAGCAACGCCTGCATCGACTTTGAAATCATTTCCATTGTTGTTTTCCTCCGACAAACCAAAGCACGAACGCTGTCTCCCCGAAGTATACCCAGGTCGCGGGATTCGAGAACCAGGTCGTGAAAAACGATAACATGAGATAAATGGCAAACTGCGCATAGAGCATACAGAAGACCGGGCTGTGCACCGAGCGCAATCTTCTCTCAAAGCGCGCGGCAATGAAGCCGAGCAGTGCCATAAAGAGAACCACGCCGAGGATGCCGAAATCATACCAGGCGTCATAAATCAGGGTGACGGTCGTGAGCTCGGTCTTGGTCACATAAATCGGAAAATTCACGAGCTCCGGCCGCAGAAACTTGAGTCCGGTCAGCGCAAAGAACGGGAAGAGCATTTTGAGCCCGTAGCTGTGCGACGGAAGCTCACGAATCAGACAGTTCACATTGTCGTAGTTATTCGCAATGTAAATATAAGGCTGACTCACAAAAATCGGAAAATTCCGCTTCATCTCGAAAATGCCGTTTAAGTAAGAGACGCTGTGCCCCCGCGCCATGCTGAGAATGCCGTAAACCCCGAGCAGACAGACAAGTCCGAGTCCGGCAAGCGGCGCCGGTATAGGCTTCCGCCGGAAGTTAAGCCAGGTAAAGGCCGCCATCAGCACTGCGAGGAGCAGCTGAAAGCGGGACACACAGAGCACCGGAATCAGCAAGGATACCGCGACCGCAACCAGAAGGCTGAGATTTGTAACTGTGCTTCTGTGGTGCACGACATTGACATACAGAAGTGCGAGCGAAGGCACCAGTACGCAGGAGACCGTGAGATAGTGCAAACCGCTCACATGAAAGTAGGAGTAGGCATGCGGCATGTGCCGGACCAGAAAGGGCACAAAGCCGAGGATGTGCACTTCCGCCAGAAAAGCTGCGGCCGTGAGCGCCGTGAGACCGGTGACGGCGACAAAGAGCCGTCCCGCGTGAATCTCGGTGAGGCGCCCCTCCCGCACTCTCTGTCCGCTCCGCTCTCTGCCGCCGCCGAAGAGGAAGGCCAGGCGAAATGCGCCATAGGCCAGGAAAAAGGCCGCAAATGTCTGCAGCTCCCAGGGACCCTGCAGGCGCGAAAGTTTCAGACAGGAAATGCCCTCGCCGCCGACAAAGAACAGCGAGAGAAGCGCGAGGAGATTGACTCTCCCGCCGTTTCGCCGCTTTTCCCGCAAAAAGAGAACAAGCGCTGCAAAGAGCAGCGCTGTTCCGGAGAGCAAATAATATTGTGTTCTCGCAAAGAGCACTGCCGCAAGATAGCAGATAAAGTATACGATCACGGGTTTGCTTCCTCCGTGCTGTTACTGCTGCTCTCACCGGTGCTTCGCTCGGTTGCTGCCGCAGTCGTCGCCGCCGTACTGCCGCTCTCGCCGCTCTGTCGCTCCGTGCTCCGCGATTCTGCGCTGCCGCTCTCGGCTGTCGTTCCCACCGTCTCACTCTCGCTGCTGCTCTCGCTGCTCTGCTTGGTCTCCGCTTCCGGCAGACTCACCGTCACCGTAACTTCCGGCACGGCCGTCGCCGTGATGCCCTTCGGCAACGTCAAATGGAGCGGTACCAGATGCGCACCCTCGCCGAGACTTCCGACTTCGAGATACGCGCCGAGGGATGCCGCGTTCATGTTCTGCAAATCCGTCGAGAGACCACGCACGGCAACAGCGACCGTCTCCGGTGTCAGCGTGTAGCGATACTGTGCCTTCGCGCCCCGGAGCGCAATACCGTTGTTTGCGCTGAGCGGGAAGTTCCGCTCCGTCGTCGCTGTGATTTTGACCGTCACGCTGATATTGGTGTTGCCGGTCGCCGTGATGCCGCTCGGCAGATAACTTGAGAGATCCAGCTGGAACGTCTTATCCTCTTTTGCGCCCTCAATGTTCAGCGCAGAGGCCGGGATACTGAGTTCGGTCGTCTTGTTGAGCAGTGCGCTGTCGGAAGAAGTCACCGGAATCGCGCGCACCGTGCTCTCGATGCCCGTCAGATTGAAGCCGGCCGCCGGCTCGCCGGAGGTCTGGAAGCGGAGCGTCAGGCTCTTGCCTCGCAGCATTTCGACTTCGTAATTCACTTCCTTCGGCTCGACGGTCAGCCGCTCGTCGCTCAAGGAAATCGCATTGCCGTTCGCATCGTAATACATCACGGAAGCCTTGCCCGAGAAGCTCTCGGTCGCATCCGAAGTCGGAATGCTGATGCCGACCGAAGAGATGCGTCCCACTTCGGACTCGGGGCCGCTGACCTTGACCGCATCGGCGCTCAGGGTAATCGACCCGACTTCGTAGCCCTCGCGCGGCTCGCCGTCTTCGTGCGTGTCGAGCGAAAACGTCTTGTTCTGCACATTCTCTGTCGCAACGCGCACCACGCCCGGGCGCGCCGTCGGCGTACCGCTGATCAGATCACGGTTACCCACCACTTCGACCGTGACCGGCACTGCACCCGTGATATCGTAGAGGTTTTCGAGATCCACGCTCGCATGAAAATCTTCTGTCCGAATTTTATAGGCGTCCCGCGTCCGAACCTGATAGCTGATTGTGACGGTCTCCGCATTCTGCAGGCTGTAGGTCTTGCCGGCGCGGGTCAGCACGCTGCCGTTTTGCACATCGAGCGGCACTGTCTTGGTGCGTATCACCTCGGGATTCGAGATGTTGACCAGCAACATCCAGACCACATAGCCCACCAGCAAAGAAATCAGCTTAAAGCGCCAATTACTGAGTATTTTCTCTTTCATGCTTCTCTTTTCCCTTCAGGAAATCCCAGCCGTTAAACGTAAAATGCTTTGTCGGCACTTCTGCGTCGCTGAGCGACAAGAGCAGCGCGCGCAGTTCTTCCGGCGTCTGCATGACGCGAAGCTGTCCGCTCCTAGCGACGCTGACACGCCCGGTCTCCTCGGAAACCACAATTGTCACGGCATCGGTCGCTTCGCTGACGCCGATGGCCGCGCGGTGTCTGGTGCCGAGATCTTTCGAAATCCGCATGCTCTCGGAGAGCGGCAGGTAGCAGGTCGCCGAGACAATCGTATTGCCGCGAATCACGACAGCGCCGTCGTGCAACGGCGTATTGTGCTCAAAGATATTGATGAGCAACTGGTTCGAGACAATGCCATCGATGTCGATGCCGGTGCGGACAATATCATTCAGCGAAATCTTCTGCTCAATGACCATCAGCGCGCCGGTCTTCACCTTGCCCATCTCAAACGAAGCCTTGACCAGCTCATTGACCGTGTGCGCGCTGAACAGGCTCTCCTGTTTCGTGTCGCCGAGCAGACCGTTTAAGAATACCAGGAAGTTCCGGTTGCCCAGTTGTTCGAGCGCCGAGCGGAGCTCCGGCTGAAAAATGATAATCAGCGCCGTCACCGCAATGGTTGCGACCTGCCCCATGAGCCAGAGTATCGTGTTCAGGTGGAACAGGGTGCAGAAGCCCACAAAGGCAACAATCAGCAACAGACCGCGCAACAGAATCCACGCCTTGGTGTCCATGACCCAGGTCAGAAAGGCATAGGTCATCCAGGAAATAATCAGAATCTCGATGATACCGGTGAGCGTGAGCCGCGGAATAAACTCCATTCCGGCTCCCAAATTATGAAAGAAGAGCTGCATGGCTTACCTCTTTGTCTCGCCCTCGTCCGCACTCTTCCGCGGTCGCTTGGGCGTATTGATGGTCTGTGTCTTGGGTTCCGGCGCCGTGACCGTAATCTTCGGCACTGCCTTTACATAGTAATAGTAGTCGTCATCCTCAAACTGCGAATATTCCGTCCGGGAATAGTCGACATGGAACACCAGAAAGCGGTACATTTCCGCGAGCACGCCGGAAAGCAGCAGCCCTGCGAGCAACGGAATAATCTTGACACCGACGCTGTACCAGAAGTTGCCGAGGAAAAACACAAAGAGCATCGTGAGAATGCCCGCCAGAATCCCGAGATCCCAGGCATTGTTCACCGACAGGCGGTGCACACACCAGACGACCAGCAGCGACAGCGAGAACGCGAGCAGGTAGAGCAACATGGTCTTATCAAGCAGCACCCCGTTCAGCATCTGCAGGTACTTCTGCGCGACATCCACCGACTCGCCGTTGGTGAGCGGCGCCGCATTGTTGTGCACATAATTCAAAATGTATGAGAGGACGATACCGCCGGAGAGCGGAATCAGCGAAAACGCCGAGCCCCCGAGTCCCACCAGAATGGGCAGCACATAGGGGATTTTTAATTCAAACAGCACCGGCGTCAGAATGAGGATGATGCTGTCCCGCGGCGAGAATCCGTAGTAGAGCAACGCGACGACCAGCAGAAAGGCGAGCGTAATCAGCGCAAACTCCGCGGAAACCGCAAAAATATTGAGCAACACACAGATGCCGAGCAGCACGCAAATGCCGCCCCAGGGGAGAAAGGCGGAAACCAGCGAGAGCAATATCACTACAATCGGCGCGCGGAGCCGTCTCTCATACCCCATGCCGTTGTTCAGCAGAACGAGTGCGAGCAGCGCCACGGCAAAATGCAGTACCGGGATGATGACATTCCCGTGTCGCGCGTAAAACGCGCGAAGCTTTTCGCGAAACAGAATCAGATTAAGCATTCGCGCTCTCCTCCTTCTCGAGTTCCTTGATTCTCTCCTCGGTGTCATAGCGTTTTTTCAGGCGCTTTAAACAGCGCAGATGCTCTTCGCGCCGCGCCGCCGACTCCTCATACCGCCGCCGGAACACAAAATAGGTCACGAGCTCAAAAAGCAGAAGACCCACGGCATAAATCACAACACAGCGGAGCACAAAGCGCAACACAATCGAGACATTGACCGCGTTCAGAATGCGCTCCAGAAAATAAAGCAAAAAGACACCCAGAATCAGAAGATAGCTCAGCGTATAGCTGAAAAATGACTGCAAAAGATGCATGCTGAGATAATCGCCGCGAAAGTACTCTTTCGCGGGGCGCTCGTACTCTTCCGCGCTCTTTTCGTATTGTGCAATCTTGTGCATCAGACGTATCTTGTCTTCGCGCAGCATAAAAACCTCCGTTCGTTGCTTTTCAGTATAGCACAGGGGAACTCTCATTGTCACCGCTTGTATGCCGTGCTAAAATGACTGGAAGTGTTCCTGTTTCGGAACAATTTGGAGAGCCATGACAGGAGGTCTTACATGGGCGAAGTATTTATCAACAAGCACCCGCTGGTGCAGCATAAAATCACGCGACTGCGCGATAAGACAACAGGCACGAACGAGTTCCGCAGCCTCGTCGAGGAAATCGGCATGCTGATGGGGTATGAGGCGCTCGCCGATTTAGAGACCGAGGACATTGAGGTGGAGACGCCGCTGGAGCACACACTCTCTCCGGTCATTGCCGGCAGAAAGATGGCCGTTGTGCCGATTCTCCGCGCGGGTCTCGGCATGGTGAACGGCATTCAGGCGCTGGTTCCGACCGCGAAGGTGGGGCACATCGGCCTGTACCGCGATCCGAACACGCACGAGCCGGTCGAGTACTACTGTAAGCTCCCGACGCCGATTGAAGAGCGCACCATTGTGGTCACCGACCCCATGCTCGCGACCGGCGGTTCCGCCTGTGATGCCATCCGCATGATTAAGCAGCACGGCGGCAGAAAGATCAAGTTCATGTGCATCATCGCAGCGCCGGAGGGACTGGAGCGCCTTCGGAAAGAGCACCCCGACATCCAGATCTATGTGGGCCACCTGGACAGACAGCTGAACGAGCACGCCTACATTCTCCCGGGCCTCGGCGACGCGGGCGACCGCATCTTCGGAACGAAATAAATTCGCACTTTTTTCCGACGCTTTTGATTCCTTCCCTTTACGTTTGCTTCGACGGCTTCGAAAAACAAAGGAGATACACGCCGAAGCCAAGCTTAATTGCCGCATCCGCATAGGCGGTATAAATCAGCGGCAGTTCCGGAAAGACATAGCCGAGCGCAACATTCACCGCAGAGACGAGACTCAGAACAATCATCGATTTCCCGTGCACATAATAAAAAAGCAGGAAATGAAGCGCGGTGGCGAGTAAGGCGCCGAGCCAGATGCGTCTCCAGTTTTCGCTTGCGAAATACGGTCCGCCGAACAGAGACATCAGCACAAACAGCGAAATGACTGCGTAAAATCCCGCTTTCCTTTGAAACGGACTCGAGGGTCCGTCAGAGAGACGCCTCTGCAGACTTTGATTGGCATTGATCGAAAGAAACGCTGCGATATAGCCCAGGCTGAACACCGTCATATTGATGATTTGCTTTCCGCCGATCAGCGCGGCCGCAAAAATCACCAGTGACACCGCAATCAGCCAGAGACCGCAGGCTCTCTTATGATTGAATGCGAGTATCTCTCCCTTCGGCTGCAATAAAGACATAGCTTCTCTCCTCTCTGTTTCTTGACAAATGCACGGTGCGCAATCCGTCATTTGCCGCTTCCCGTCCGGACACAAAAGCGAGACAGCCCTTGCTGTCTCGCTCTTTCGTTATGCCTCCGGGAACAGCGTGTCCGCGTAGCGCACGGTATCCATGGCTTCCTTCGCGTAGCAGTCCGCGCCGATATCGTCCGCGTACTCCTTGGTCATGACGGCGCCGCCGACCACGACCTTTGCGTCCGGTTTCTTCTCGCGAATCAGCTTGATCGCATCTTCCATGTTGACGACGGTTGTCGTCATCAGCGCGCTCAAGCCGATCAGCTTCACATCGTGCGCGACTGCGGTCTCGACTATGGTTTCCGCCGGAACATCGCGGCCGAGATCGTAGACCTTGTAGCCGTAGTTCTCCATGAGCACCTTCACGATGTTCTTTCCGATGTCGTGAATATCGCCCTTCACGGTCGCGAGAATCACACTGCCGCGCTCCTTTCGCGCGGTACCACTCATCGCGCTCTTGATGACCTCGAAGGCTGCCTTGGCTGCCTCTGCCGACATGAGAAGCTGCGGCAGGAAGAGCGTGCCCTTTTCAAAGCCCTTGCCGACCACATCGAGCGCCGGAATCAGCTCCCGGTTCACAATGTCAAGCGGCGCTTCGCCCGCCTCGATGCGGCGCTTGGTCTCCTCGGTCGCTTTCTCGCCGAGGCCGAAGCGAATCGCGTCGATGAGCGGAGAACCCTGCATCCCCTCCGGAAGTTCCGCACTGCCGATTTTCGCCTTCTCGCCGCCCTCTGCCGCGGCGACGACAACCTTGCCCTTGCCCGCAAACACATTGGCCTTGCCCGCATATTCCGCGATATAGCCCTGGCACTGCCGGTCAAATCCCGAAAGCGCGAGGTAGGAGCGGTAAGCCGCCATCATCGCCTCATTGTTCGGGTTGATGATCGCACAGGAGAGGCCGCTCTTCATCGCGAGCGCAAAGAAAAAGCTGTTGATTAACTCGCGCTGCGGCAGTCCGAAGGAAATATTGCTGACGCCGAGAATCGAGTGCCCGTGCAATTCGTCGCGGACACGGCGCAGCACTTCGAGCGTCACATTCGCCGAGTTATCGTCGGTCGAAATGGTCATCGCGAGGCCGTCGATGATGATGTCCTCCGGCGGAATGCCGTACTCCGCCGCGCGCGCATAAATCTTCTTCGCGACGCGGATACGCCCCTCGGCGTCCTCGGGAATGCCGCCCTCGTCGAGCGCGAGACCTACGACCACGCCGCCGTACTTGGCGACGAGCGGGAGCACGGTCTCAAGGCTCTCTTCCTTGCCGTTGACGGAGTTAATCATGGCCTTGCCGTGGTAAAGGCGAAGGCCGCGCTCCAGCGCCTCCAAGTTGGTCGTGTCGAGCTGGAGCGGCAACGCCGTGACACCCTGGAGTCTGGTCATCACAGTCTCCATCATGTCCGGCTCGTTGAGTTCCGGCAGGCCGACATTCACATCCAGCATATCGGCGCCCGCATCTTCCTGCTCAATGCCCTGCTCCAAGATGTACTCAATATCACCGTTCCGGAGCGCCTCTTTAAAGCGCTTCTTGCCGGTCGGGTTGATGCGCTCGCCGATGATAATCGGGCGATTGCCGAGCTCCACCGTCTGCGAGAACGAGGAGACCACCGCGCGGTGCTTCTTCACCGGCTCACAAAACGGAAGGTCTCCGGTCTTCTGAATTTCCAGACGGATGTGTTCCGGCGTCGTGCCGCAGCAGCCGCCGAGCACCTGCACGCCGAGTTCCGCAATCTTTTTCATCTCGTCCGAGAACTCCTCCGCCGAGAGGTCGTAATAGGTCTTACCGTCCTTCGCGTGCGGCAACCCTGCGTTCGGATTCACGACAATCGGAATCGAGCAGACTTCCGTGAGCTTCTTCACAATCGGATAAAGCTGCACCGGGCCGAGGCCGCAGTTCACACCGAGCGCATCGATGCGGAGTCCCTCGAGCATCGCCGTGACGCTCTCGACCGTGCCGCCGGTCAGCGTTTTACCCTTTTCGTCGAAGACAACGGTGACAAAAACCGGCAAATCCGAATTCTCTTTGGCCGCGAGCACGGCTGCCTTTGCCTCCATCGCGTCGGACATGGTCTCGATCAGCACGAGGTCTGCGCCCTCTTCCTTGCCCCAGCGCACCACCTCGGCAAAAATTTCGACGCAGGTTTCGAATTCGAGATCGCCCATCGGCTTTAAGAGGCGTCCGGTCGGGCCTAAGTCCAGCGCAACAAAGCCGTCGGTGCGGCCGCTTAGCGCAAGTCCCTCCTTGACATGGCGCACACCCGCGCGGACAATCTGCTCAAGCTCTGCCTTGTCCGCATAGTGCAGGCGATTCGCGCCGAAGGTATTCGTGTTGACAATGTCGGCGCCCGCGCGGAAATAGGATTCCGCGATTTCAATCACATCTTCCGGGCGCTCGAGGTTCCACCGCTCCGGCAGCTCGCCGCCCTTTAAGCCCTTCTCCTGTAACAGCGATCCTGTGCCGCCGTCGCAGTAAAGCCACTCTTTTCCAAGACAGGCGCGTAAACTTCTCTTCTCCATCTCTCTTATCTCCGAAAACTACAATTGGTCTTACTACAGCTCTCACAGCCCTGCAGGACACAGTGCGAATCCTCGGGCGAGACGCCGATCAATGCCGTGACCGACTTGGTCGGCATCATCAAAAGGCTCTCGGTCAGCGTAATGCCGGTGTGCTTCTGAATCTCCAGCACGCGGAACAGCTCCGGCTGAATCGCAAGCGGCAAATCGCCGTAGCCCGGCGAGAAGCGCGGGCGGAGGAACTTGCCCTCGGCCGCCGCCTCTTCTTTCAGCTGCCGGTTCAAGGTGTCGCAGTAACTCTCAATCAGCATCGCGCCGGCCGCCTGGTAAATGACCGCCCGGCTCATGCGCCCGATTGCCGCGGCGCGCGCGGCAAGCCGGTCCATCGCAAACCCTATGGTCGCCGCCATGAGATACGCCTCATCGCAGCCACGCATGTTCCTGGAGAGCGCCCGGCTCTCGAGCTCCATGTCACCGATCAGAAAGCGGTTGTCGCCGAGAAACTTGAGCGGAAAACGCCGCGCGACCGACTTGAGCTCTGCCTGACTGACCAGATCTTCCACACACTGTTCGACCACATGTCTCACTTCGCCCTCCGGAACGCCCTTCCGGTAGCCCAGGTAGCGATATACCTCGCTGTAGTCGAGCTCTAACTCGCGTGCGTCCATCAGTCCAGAATCTCCGAGAGCTGCTCTAAGATTGCCTTCGCGATTTTCGGGCGATTCATCGTGTAGACGTGGATATGCCCGACGCCGTTTGCAATCAGGTCGACAATCTGTTCCGCCGCATAGATGACGCCAGCCTGCTCCATCGCGCCCTTTCGCTCGCCGAAACGGTCCACAATCGCGCGGAAGCGCTGCGGCACTTCCGTGCCGGACATCGCAACCGAGCGCTTTAACTGCTCTGCCCTGGTAATCGGCATAATGCCCGCGATGATCGGAACAGAGATTCCCTTTTCTCTTGCGCGGTAGAGAAAATTATAAAAAATATTGTTGTCAAAGAAAAGCTGGGTTGTCAGGAAGTCAAGTCCCGCGTCGACCTTCTCCTTGAGATAGCCGAGGTCATCTTCCTTGTGCGCACACTCCACGTGTCCCTCCGGATAGCAGGCCCCGCCGAGGCAGAAGGTATCGCCCTCTCTCTCCTTGATGTCGCGAATCAGCTCGACCGCATAGCGGTAGTCCTCCGAGCGCGTGCCGTCCTGCGGCAGATCGCCGCGGAGCGCCAGAATATTCTCAATGCCCTTCTCCTTGTACAGGGAAAGCATTTTTGTCACATGCTCCCGCGAGGAGGAGACACAGGTCAGATGTGCGAGCGTCGGAACACCGTAACCGTTCTGGATCTCCGCCGCAATCTCCGCCGTAAAGTCACCCGTGCCGCCGCCCGCGCCGTAGGTCACCGACATAAAGTCCGGATGCAGCGCCGCAATCTTTTTGGCATTCTCTGCGGTCGCCTCGTACTTCTCCGAGGTCTTCGGCGGAAATACTTCGAGCGAAAGCGTAACGGGTTTCTCTTCCAATAAATGACTGATTTTCATAACAAAATACCCCTCCCTGTAATCGCTTTATTGTAGCACAGGGAGGGGCAAATTTTCTAATGCCTTTATATTATCGCAATCGATTCATTCTTTTAATACAAATGCTTGCGCGGCTGTTCATAGCGCGAGCGGACGGGGGCGTGTTCCCGAAGACTCTCTTTCAGCTCCAGAATGCGCTGGTTTCTGCTGCCGCGGAAGCGGAGATTCACATCCTTTTCCGCGAGAATAAACTCGCCGTCCACGAGGATATCCGAGAGTTCCAGAATGCGCTCGGTCGCCTCGGTGTGACAGCGCGGATTTTCGCTGTCCAACAACTCCTCAAAGGTATAGCCGGAGTAAATCCAGATCGTGGCATGCGGCACTTCCTGTTTGACGCGCTCTAAAAACGGCAAGAGCGCGCGCTGGTTCTGCGCCTCCATCGGCTCTCCGCCGAGCAATGAAAGTCCGTCAATGTAGGAGGGCCGGAGGTGCTCTATGATGTCGTTCTCGACCTCTCTCGTGAAGGGCTCTCCGAAGTTAAAATCCCAGGTTTCCTCATTGAAGCAACCCGGACAGTGGTGCGTGCACCCGCTCACAAAGAGCGAGATGCGCGCGCCTATGCCGTTCGCCGTATCCGCGTAAAAGACCTGTCCGTAGTTCATGCTTCCTCCTAAATGTCTCAGTCTGCGACGCTCTTGCAGCCCGCCTCCCGCTTTGCGGTCGAGACATGCAGGACGCGGTCGCGAATCTCCTGCGTTCTTCCCTGGTTCCAGAACTGCGTGCCGATGTAGCCGCAGGTTCTCCGCGCAACAAAGAGCTTCTCCTGGTCTCGGTTACCGCAGTTCGGGCATTCCCAGACCAGCTTGCCGTTTTCGTTCTCACGAATCTTAATCTCGCCGTCATAGCCGCAGACCTGGCAGTAATCGCTCTTCGTGTTGAGCTCCGCATACATGATGTGATCGTAGATGTAGCGCATAATCGAGAGCACCGCCGGAATGTTGTTCTGCAGATTCGGCACTTCGACATAGCTGATGGCACCGCCCGGCGAGAGCTTCTGGAAGTCCGCCTCAAACGAAAGCTTCTGGAATGCATCGACCTTCTCGCTCACATGGACGTGATAGCTGTTCGTGATATAGTTCTTGTCCGTGACGCCCGGGATGACGCCGAAGCGCTTCTGCAGGCACTTTGCGAACTTGTAGGTCGTGGACTCCATCGGCGTTCCGTAAATCGAATAGCTGATGCGCTCCGCCTCGCGCCACTCCGCGCACTTGTCGTTCAGCTTCTGCATGACCTTGATTGCGAACGGACGGCCGATTTCCGCGTCGGTGTGGCTCTTGCCCGTCATCCGCATGCACATCTCATAGAGACCCGCATAGCCGAGCGAGATGGTTGAATAATTGTCAAACAGGAGCTTATCAATGGTCTCGCCCTTCTTCAAGCGCGCCAGTGCACCGTGCTGCCAGAGTATGGGGGCAACGTCGGAGACGGTGCCGAGCAGTCTCTCGTGGCGGCAGCGGAGCGCACGGTGGCAGAGCTCCAGTCTCTCCTCGAGAATCTCCCAGAACTTGTCCATGTCACCGTACGAGGAGCAGGCGACATCGACGAGGTTGATGGTCACAACGCCCTGATTAAAGCGACCGTAGTACTTGTGCTTGCCGTTTTCGCCGAGGCCCTTGAGATCCGGAGTCAGGAAGGAGCGGCAGCCCATGCACGGGAACACATCGCCGTTCTTGTACTCCTTCATCTTCTTTGCCGAGATGTAATCCGGCACGAGACGCTTCGAGGTGCACTCCGCCGCGAGCTCGGTGAGCTCCCAGTACGGCGCGTCCTCGGTGATATTGTCCTCATCGAGCACATAGATTAACTTCGGGAACGCCGGGGTAATCCAGACACCCTTCTCGTTCTTCACGCCGCGCATTCTCTGCAGCAGCACTTCGCGGATGATGCTCGCGAGGTCGTCGCGGAGGCGCCCCTCCGGCACCTCATCGAGGTACATGAACATCGTGACAAACGGCGCCTGGCCGTTACAGGTCATCAGCGTAATCAGCTGGTACTGAATGGTCTGGATACCGCTCCGGATTTCTTCCTTCAGTCTGCACTCGGTGATGCGGTCCACAATTTCATCGTCCGCGGACTCGCCGCAGAGCTCTCTCTCTTCGAGGACCGCCTTGCGAATCTTCTGACGGCTCACATCGACAAAGGGCGCGAGGTGCGAGAGCGTGAAGGACTGACCGCCGTACTGGTTCGAAGCGACCTGGGCGACAATCTGGGTCGTGACATTGCAGGCCGTGAAGAAGCTGTGCGGCTTCTCAATCATGGTCTCGCTGATTACGGTGCCGTTCTGCAGCATGTCCTCCAGATTGATGAGGTCACAGTTGTGCTCGCGCTGCGCGTAGTAGTCGGAGTCGTGGAAATGAATCAGTCCCTCCTCGTGCGCCTTCACAATCTCCTCGGGGAGCAGAATGCGGCGCGTCAGATCCTTCGAGACTTCGCCCGCCATGTAGTCGCGCTGGGTCGAGTTGATGACCGGATTCTTGTTCGAATTCTCCTGCTTCACCTCTTCGTTCGCCTGATCGATCAGGGAGAGTATGCCCTCATCCGTCGTATTCGCATTTCGCGCCAGGCTTCTCTTGTAGCGATAGCGGATATACTTCTGCGCAACCTCAAATCCGCGCATCTCCATGATGCCGGTCTCGACCATCTCCTGAATGTCCTCGACATTGACGGCGCGCTTAATCTTCACGACCTCCGCCGCAATCTTGTCGGCAATGGCCTGAATCTGATAGGGGTTCATCTGGTGAATCGGATCCACCTCGCGATTGGCAGCCTCGATTGCATTGACAATCTTGGTGATGTCAAATTCCACTTCCTGCCCGTTGCGCTTGATTACATTGGTTCTGACCTTGGTTTCCATCCCGATTTCCTCTCTAAAAGCACGGTCCACACTATATATGGATTTAAAGCAAAACAGAAGCCCCATAAGTGGGGCTTCTATAGTTTACCTTGCTTTGGCAAAATTGGGAACATGGCAAAGCGCTGAAACGCCCGACCAAAACGCGCGCCTTCGCGCCGCGGAAACCGGCAGAGTTCACAAGAATCAAAATGCAATCGGCAAAATACACAAGCTTTTTCGCATTCTTTCGGCGAACTACCACATATAGTTTCTTATTCCGAAACTTTTCCCTTTATTTGTGTTCCTCGCTGTCTGTCTGCGCCACACGCGGCAGCTCAAACCAGAACAGCACGCCGGACGGACAATTCTCGACGCCGCAGGGCATGTTGTGCTGGGTCATAATCGCGCGCACAATCGAGAGTCCGATTCCGCTCCCGCCGTACTTCCGGGTGTGTGCCTTGTCGACCTTGTAGAATTTCTCAAAGAGTCTGCCGAGATCCTCCTCGGGAATCTGCTTTCCGCTGTTATAGACCTCACAGCGTACCCGATCCCCCTGCGGCAAAAGACGCACGATGACTTCGCCGCCCTCTTCCACATGGTGAAACGCATTGCTCACATAGTTCATCAGCACTTCGTCGATGCGGAACGCATCCGCCCGCACCGAAACCCCTGCATCGGGGGCCTCGAGCGAAACCTTCGCCCGGCTCTCTTCGGCGAGTACCTTGGTCTTCCGGAGCACACTCTCCGCACTCTCCCGGAGATCAAAGACCTCCATATTGAGATCCGGCTTATCGGACTCGAGCTGGGAAAGCGTGAGAAGCTGACGCACGAGTCGGTTCATGCGCCCCGCCTCGTCGAGAATCACGCCGAGATATTGCTCGCGCATTTCTTTTTCTTCGCAGAGCCCGTCCTGCAGTCCCTCTGCGTAACCCTGAATCAACGCAATCGGCGTCTTCAGCTCATGCGAGACATTCGCAATGAACTCTCGCCGCATCCGGTCGATTTCCTCCTGATGCGCGAGATCGTCGCGGAGTTTCCGGTTTGCCTCCCTAAGCTCCGAAACAGCTATCTCCAACTGCTCTGCCATGCTGTTCATATTGTTGCCGAGCACGCCGATTTCATCTTCATTGGCACCGCGGTAGCGCACCGAAAAATCCATATGCCCCAGTTTTTCGGAGATGGCTGCGAGCGAGCGTATGGGATCTGTGATCCGAGAGGTCATGCCCCAGACCAGAAAAACGCCAATGAGCAGGGTCAAGGTACCCATGTAGAAGAGAAAGCGGTTTGCGAGCCGCACACTCTCCTTCAGATTGGCGACCGGCGTCGTCATGAGGAGCAAGGTCTGGTTGTCGGAGAGATAGGCGAAGCAGTCGATATTCGCGCTCTGGCTGCCGTCGTCGTAGGCCTGCAGTATGGTGTAGCTCTCCGTCTTTTTTAGGACAAGCGTCTTGCTGTCCTCATCCTGCCGGAACAGATAGCGCTGTACCCGCTGGTAGAGATGGCTCTTGCCGTTTTCGGTGCTCTGCAAAAGTTTTGAATTCGCCGAGTTGACGAGCGCCACCGTGATGTTATAGCGGTTGCTGTAATAGCGGAGCAGCTCCTCCATCTCCGCGGACTCCGTTCCCGCCGACGCCGCGATTTCATCGAGTGTGCGATAGGCGCTCTCGAGGTCCAGCACTTTCTGACGCCGGTAAAACCGCTCGAGCCCGAAGCTGTTCACGAGGAACAGGATTGCCATGAGCACCGTGAGCACTGCGAAAATCAGCGCAGTGAAACGGAGTCGTATCGAGTGTTTCACGCTTCCTCCGGCTCGAACTTATAGCCCATGCCCCAGATGGTCCGAATCAGCGCGCCCTTTTCTCCCATCTTCGCGCGGAGCTTCTTCACATGCGTGTCGATGGTGCGCGCATCGCCGAAGTAGTCGTAATTCCAGACATGGTTCAGAATCTTTTCCCGCGAGAGCGCAATGCCCTGATTCTCGAGGAAGTAGCGGAGCAGCTCAAACTCCTTGAAGCTGAGCTCCACTTTTTTGCCGTCGACCGTGACCTCGTGAGCACGCTCGTCGAGGCAGATGCCGGCCGCTTCGAGCTGCTCGTCGCCCGCCCCCGCGGAGGTGCGCTTCAGGATTGCGTCGATTCTCGCGAGCAGTACCTTCGGGCTGAAGGGTTTTGCGATATACTCATCCGCGCCGAGCGAAAAGCCCTGGAGCTCATCCTGCTCTTCGGCGCGCGCGGTCAGCATGAGCACCGGCACATCCGAGATGTGCCGGAGTTCCTTTAAGGTCTCAAAACCGTCCATCTCCGGCATCATGACATCGAGGAGGATCAGCGCAATGTCCGGTTCCCGCTGGAATATCTCGAGCGCCTCCCTGCCGTTTTCCGCCTCCAGCACCTGGAAGCCCTTCATCCGGAGATAATCGCGGACCAGCGCGCGCATGCGCGCTTCATCGTCCGCAATCAGAATTTTTCTATTCTCGCTGCTCACGCCTTGTTCTCCCGGAAGCAGAGGGACAGCTCTTCCATCTGCTTCTCCTCAACCACATCCGGTGCGTTCATCATGAGATCCGAGGCGTCTTTGACCTTCGGGAAGGCAATGACGTCGCGAATGGTATCCGCCCCTGCCATCAGCATTGCGAGGCGATCCAGGCCGTAGGCGAGACCTGCGTGCGGCGGCACGCCGTAGCGGAAGGCCTCGAGCAGGAAGCCGAAGCGCTCCTCTGCGACCTCTCGCGTGAGGCCGAGCACCTCGAACATTTTTTCCTGAATGTCCGAACGGTGAATACGGACCGAGCCGCCGCCGATTTCATTGCCGTTTAAGACAATGTCATAGGCCTCGGCACGGACTGCGCCCGGGTCGCTGTCAATCTTATCCCAGTCCTCTTCCATCGGCATCGTGAACGGATGGTGCATCGCCTTAAAGCGCTGCTCCTCCTCCGACCACTCGAGCAGCGGGAATTCCGTAATCCAGACAAAGCGGAACTCGTTCTTATCGAAGAGTTCCAGCTGCCGTCCGAGTTCGAGCCGGAGTGCGCCGAGCACATCGAAGACAACTTTGTTCTTATCCGCCGCAAAGAGCAGGAGGTCGCCGTTCTCGCCGCCCATCGCCTTGATTAACGCCTGCATCTCCTCTTCCTTCAGGAACTTTGCGAACGAGGACTTTACGCTGCCGTCCTCCTGGATTGCGACATAGGCGAGGCCCTTTGCGCCGTAGCCCTTCGCATACTCGACGAGCGCGTCGATCTTTTTCCGCGGCATGTGGCCCTGTCCCTTGACATTCAGACCGCGAACGCTGCCGCCGCCATCGAGCGCACCCGAGAAGACCGCAAACTCACAGCCCTTCACGGTCTCGGAGACATCGGTGATTTCCATGCCGAAGCGGAGATCCGGCTTGTCGGAGCCGTAGCGCTCCATCGCCTCTCTCCAGGTCATGCGCTGAATCGGAAGCTTCACCTCGACGCCGAGCACTTCCTTGAAAATCGTGTGCAGGAGCTTTTCGTTGACCGCAAGCACATCGTCCGCGTTCACAAAGGAGAGCTCCATATCGACCTGCGTGAACTCCGGCTGACGGTCCGCGCGGAGATCCTCGTCGCGGTAGCAGCGCGCCAGCTGGAAGTAGCGGTCATAGCCGGAGCACATGAGGAGCTGCTTTAAGAGCTGCGGCGACTGCGGCAGCGCGTACATGCTGCCCGGGTGGACACGGCTCGGCACGAGATAGTCGCGCGCGCCCTCGGGCGTCGACTTAATGAGCGTCGGCGTCTCGATCTCGAGGAAGCCCTCGCCGGTCATAAAGCGGCGAATCTCCGCCGCAATCTTCGAGCGCAGCATGATTCTCGCCTGCAGGTCCGGACGGCGAAGGTCTAAGAAACGATACTTTAAGCGGAGCTCTTCTCTGGTCTTCGTGTTCTCCTCGATCGGGAAGGGCGGCGTCTCGGACTCCGAGAGGATGCGCAGTGTCTTGGCCCGCACCTCGAGTTCACCGGTCGGGAGCTTCGGGTTCGGGTCGGAGCGGCGCTCCAGGCGTCCCTCGACCGCGATGCAGTACTCGCTCTTTAAGCTCTGCGCCTTGTGAAACACCTCTTCGCCGCAGTCATCTTCCTCAAAAATAAGCTGCAGGATACCGCTGCGGTCGCGGAGATCGGTGAACACGACGCCGCCCTTATTGCGACTCCGCTGCACCCAGCCCATGACCGTGACTTCACTGCCGAGGGTTGCGCCGACAACCTCCCCGCAGCGATGTGTTCTCTTTAAACCTCTCATTGACTCCGACATACTGTATCTCCCCCCTTATGCCTCAAAATAATCCCGGAATACGGTGTAGCCCTGCTGCGAGAGCTGTTCCCGCTGGAACTTCTTGTTCTTTGCCATCTTCGTGACCAGCACGTCTTTTCCCTCTGCGCGAAGTGTTTCGGCTTCTTGCAGCGCTTCGGTGCGGCGCGCTGCGCTAAGCTTCTTGTCGAGCAGAATCGCGACCTTTTCTTTCTGCGTAGGAATCGCGTACTGCTGATCCATGAGAATCGCAATGATGCGCTCAAATCCGATTGAGAAGCCGCAGGCCGGGACATCGGTGCCCGTGAACTTGCCGACCATCTTGTCGTAGCGGCCGCCGCCCGCGACCGAACCGCCGAAGCCCTCCATCGAGACCTCGAAGATGGTGCCGGTATAATAGCCCATGCCGCGCACCAGGGTCGGATCGAACTGTACCTTGACCGCGCCGCCGCTCACGCTCTGAACGGCCTCCATGATCTCCGCAAGCTCCTCCGCCGTACCGGGCTCCAGAAAAGCGCCGAGCTTCTCGCCGAGCGCGCGCACCGCTGCCGCGTCGGTGCCGAGGTCTTTTAACAGACCGAGATACTGCTCTGCCGACACCTCGGACGCGCCGTTCTCAATGAGCTCCGCGCGCACGCCGTCGGTGCCGATTTTATCCATCTTGTCGAGCGTAATCAGGACGCCGTCCTCCTGCCCCGCCGGGAAGCCCGCAAAGGCCACCATCGCGCGGAGTATCTTCCGGTCGTTCACGCGGACCAGGAAGTCATTCTCCGGCACGAGTTTCTTCAAGGTCTTCGCAATCGCGAGAATCAGCTCGATTTCCGCTAGATTGCTCTCCTCGCCGAGAATGTCGATATCGCACTGCGTGAACTGCCGGTATCTGCCCTTCTGCGGGCGGTCCGCTCTCCAGACCGAACCGCACTGCAGCGCCTTAAAGGGGCTCGGCAGCTTTGCCGCGTTGTTCGCATAGTAACGGGTCAGCGGGAGTGTCAGGTCATAGCGGAGGCCGCTGTCGCAGAGGTCCTCTTCGCCCGCCGCGTCCGCGAGACGGAGCTTCTCGCCGCGCTTCAAAATCTTGAAAATCAGCTTCTCATTGTCGCCGCCCTGCTTGCTTGTCAGATTCTCTATGTGCTCCACGCAGGGGGTCTCCATCGGCGTAAAACCGAAACTCCGGTAAGTCTCCTTGATCACACCGATCAGATAATCCCGCAGTGTCATCTCGTCCGGCAGAATATCCTTCATTCCAGTGACCGGCTGCTTTTTTAAACTCATCGCCTTGCCCTCCTTGTTCTCTCTTCGGCTGTCATAACCCTATCTTCTTTATCCTAGCACATCTCCCGCAAGGGCGCGCTGCTTTTTTGCGAGCAGTTCCGGTAAACGCTCGATGTAGAGCGCCGGATCCTTGACATTTTCCAGGCGGTCATACTGCCCTTCGCCGCGCATCACGCGGGTTGTCGTGCCCGCACCGCAACCCACAATGGTCTCGAGTTCCTCCATAATCAGAATGTTATAGAGCCCCTCTTTGCCGGGACGGCACCAGCCCACATTTTCAAGATTGCCTGCCATATTTTTCTGCCGGTACAGGTAATAAGGCGAGAGCCCCATTTCCTCGCAGTAAGAGGCGGCGAGCTCCACCATCTGATTGGCGTCGCCGTAGTAGACATCCCGGTAGTCTTCGCGCTTCGTGTTGAGACGCGCCGCCCGCTTCAAGGCGAGACTGTGAATCGTCACATCGTCCGGCGACAGAGCGCGTATGCCCTCCATGGTGCGCCGCACATCCGCCTCGGTCTCGTTCGGCAGCCCCATGATAAGGTCGGTGTTGATGTTGTCAAAGCCGAGTTCCCGCGCCAGCGCAAAACTCTCCGTAAACTGTTCGACCGTGTGGAAGCGCCCGATTAAGTCAAGCGTCGCCTGCTTTAAGGTCTGGGGGTTGATGCTGATTCGGTCTACGCTGTTTTCTCGGAGCGCGAGCAGCTTCTCGCGGGTAATGCTGTCCGGCCGCCCGGCTTCCACCGTAAACTCCCGGCAGGCCGAGAAGTCAAAGGTCTCCCGCACAAAGAGAAGCAACGCGCGGAGCTCTTCGGCCGTAAGACTGGTCGGCGTGCCGCCGCCCACATAGACCGCGTCGAGACGCCTACCCGCCATCATATCTGCCGTGAGGCGAAGTTCCTCCCGGAGCGCCGCGAGGTAGGGCGCCGCCTTGTTTTTGCCCGCCGGATAGGAGGGAAACGAGCAGTAGAGACAGGTGGTCGGGCAGAACGGAATGCCGATATAGAGGCTGTAACCTGTCGTAAAGTCGAGTCCCCGGATTGCGCGGCGCTCATTCTCCGCAGTCCTCACGCAGAGTGCATTTCTCGCATCGCTCAAAAAGAAATCGCGCTTAAATTCGGCGCGAATTTCCTCTGCCGTCTTGCCCCGTTGCAACAAGCTAAGAGCGAGCTTTGCCGGGCGTATGCCGGTCAAGGTGCCCCAGGGGAGCTCTTTCCCCGTGAGCGTCGCAAGCGTCCGGTAGAGTGCCCGCTTTAATTCGTTTTTGGAGGCAAGTCGCTCGGAAAACCACGGACTCTCAAACGAAAGCCGCTCGCCGCGGTCCGTCAGCACGGCAGTGTGATAGGTTCCGAGTCGCCCTGTCTCTTCGTTCCCGGCCTCCGCCTCCGCCGTCATGATACAAGAAATCATGGCGTCTTGTTCCGGCACATGACTGAAGCTCTGTCCCGGAAAAAACGCCATGAAAAGTTCCCGGACGTCCTGTTCGAAGGGGACGTCCCGTAATTGTAAGGATATCATCTGTTTTACCCTGTCTCAGTAATAGAAAATCGGGTTGCTCTTCCGCTCTTCGCCGATGCTGGTCTGTCCCATGTGTCCCGGGAGCACGAGCGTGTCCGCCGGCAACGCAAACAGGCGATCCAGCGAGCGCTTTAAGCTCGCCATGTTGCCGCCCGGCAAATCGACGCGCCCAAATGAGTGTTCGAATAAGGTGTCGCCCGAGAAGAGCAGCTTTTCCGCCGGAAAGTAATAGCAGCAGGAACCCGCCGTGTGCCCCGGCGTAAAGATCACTTCGATTTCGGTGCCGAGGAAAGAGAGCTTTTCCTTGTCGTGAAACAGGCGGTCCGCCTTGAGCGAAAGTCCCTGCCGAAGCCATCTCGCATCGCCGTTTAATTCCGGATTCCGCAGTGTCTCTGCCTCGGTCTCGGCGGCGCAGATCGGCACCTGAAAGGCATCCCGGAGCGCCGACGCCGCGAGCACATGGTCAAAATGTCCGTGTGTCAGCAAGAGTGCCTTGAGCGAAAGTTCCCGCTCCCGGATGACTTTCTCAATCTGTGCGGCATCGTCCGCGGGATCGATCAGCAGAGCCTCCTTGCTCTCTTGATTCCAGATCAGATAGCAATTGGTCTCCACCATGCCCAGTGTCATACAAAGAATCGAAAGTCTGCTCTCTTCCATGGCTCAAACCCTCTCAATGTCAATGATACCCTCGCACTGCCGTATCTTATCCTGCAGGGAGCGCAGTTCCTCCGCCGAACCGATGTCAAAGCTCAGGTTCATGGTCGCGATGTCCTGCTTCGAAGTGCGCGTGTTAATCGCCTTGATGTCTATGCCGCGCTCGGTAAAGACGCGGGTGATGTCGACAAAGAGCCCCGTGCGGTTGTGCGCAATGACGCGGATACTCGCGAGGTACTTTGTCGCCTCGCCCTCCGGCACCTGCCATTCGGCCGGAATAAGGCGCGCACGCTCCGCCTCCGGAAGCGACAGAATGTTGACACAGTCCGTGCGGTGAATTGTGATGCCTCTGCCGCGCGTCACAAAGCCGACAATCTCATCGCCCGGCACCGGCGCGCAGCAGCGCGAGAAGTGAACGGCCAGGTCGTGGATGCCCTTTACGACAATGCCGTTGCCGGACTTCCGGAGTGTCGCCTCGGCATTCTCCTTGTTGTAGGCCTCGATGTTGGCGAGCACCGTCTCATCGGAAATCTGCTTTGCGAGTACCTTTTTCCGCTCCTCGATCATGCGGTTCACGACCTGGCCTTCCTTCAGGCCGCCGTGTCCTACGGTCGCGAGCACGGCATCCCAGTCGTGCATCGAATAGCGGCGCAGCACCTTCTCCTGGTACTCCGGCCGGTTTAACTCATTCCAGTCCTGTCCGCGGCTCTTCGCGTAGGCGGCGAGCAGTTCTTTGCCGCGCACAATGTTCTCTTCCTTGAGCTCGGTCTTGAACCACTGGTTAATCTTATTCCGCGCCTGCGAGCTCTTGGCCTGCTTCAGCCAGTCTCGGCTCGGTCCGCGCGAGTTCTGAGAGGTCAGAATCTCGATGCGGTCGCCGTTCTGAATCCGGTAGTCGAGCGGCACCATGCGCCCGTTGACGCGCGCGCCGACCATGCAGTTGCCGACTGCCGAGTGAATCGAGTAGGCAAAGTCAATCGGCGTCGAGCCGGTCGGCAAAGTCTTCACATCGCCGCCGGGTGTAAACGCATAGACCATGTCGGCAAACGGGTTCAGCTCGTTCTTCACGTCCGAGAGAAACTCTTTGTTGTCCGGCATCTCCCGCTGCCATTCGAGAATCTGGCGGAGCCAGCGCATTTTCTCGGCCTCGCCGCCGGTCAGCGTCGGGTTCTCGCCCTTTGCCTTCTCCTTGTACTTCCAGTGCGCCGCAATACCGTACTCTGCGACCTTGTCCATCTCATAGGTGCGAATCTGCACCTCAAACGGCGTCCCGTTGTGGAACAGAAGCGTCGTGTGCAGGGACTGGTAGCGGTTCGGCTTCGGGCGCGCGATGTAGTCCTTGAAGCGCTCCGAGAGCGGCGTAAAGTGCACATGGAGCTGCCCGAGCGCCGCATAGCAGTCGTTTAAATCCTGCACGAGCACGCGAACCGCAAAGAGATCGTAAATCTCGTCAAAGGTCTTATGCTGATTCACCATCTTCTTGTAAATCGAGAAGATGTGTTTTCTGCGCCCGATCACCGAACTCGGAATTTTGGACGAGTTCATGATGCCCTGTACTTCCGCGATAATGGTCTCGAGCAGGCGCTCCGTGCTGTGGCTCTTCTCCTCGATTTTTTCCTCGAGGTCCCGGTAAGCTTTCGGCTCGAGATAGCGGAGCGCGAGGTCGTCGAGCTCCACCTTGAGGCGGCTGATACCGAGGCGGTCGGCGAGCGGCGCATAGATTTCGAGCGTCTCTTTCGCCTTTTCGCGCTGTTTTTCCGGCCGCATGTGCTGAAGGGTGCGCATGTTGTGGAGGCGGTCCGCGAGTTTAATCAGAATGACGCGGATGTCCTGCGACATCGCGAGAAACATCTTCCGGAGATTCTCCGCCTGGATGTCGAGCTTGTCCGTGGTCCAGGTAATCTGGGTCAGCTTGGTCACGCCGTCCACGAGCACGGCGACATCCTCGCCGAACACGCGGGAAATCTGCGCCCTGGTCAGTATCGTGTCCTCGACGACATCGTGCAGGAGACCCGCGATAATGGTCTCTTTGTCGAGCTCAAGGTCCGCGAGGATAATCGCGACGCAGAGCGGGTGAATAATATAGGGCTCGCCGGACTTCCGCTTCTGATCCATATGCGCATTTTTTGCGGTCATATAGGCGCGGTGAATCAGCGAGGTGTCATCCGAGGGATGATAGCGCTCAATGGCGGCAATCAGCTCCTCATACAGTAAATCCGGGTCTGTAAACTCTGCCGGATTCTCCAATTCTCTCAGGTTTCGCTCTTCCATCTTGTCCGGTTCCCCCTTTCCCGGCGCCGCGCAAAGACCCGGCGCTGTTTCTGAACTGCTCTTCCGCTTTCGGATATAGTAAGCCTCAATTATAAAGAGTTCAAACATGAAATGCAAGCTGCGGCAAACACGGCCGCAGCCTCGCAATTCGTGAGCAAAAATCCCGCGAGATCCCCTGTCATACCGCCGAACGAAAAACGGGCGCGGCAGGCGCTGTAGAACGCCGCGGCGAGCACGGCCGTCAGGATTATAAAGCCTGTCAGCCGTGTCCCGGTCAGCATGAGCAATCCACTCCCGAGTAGCAGATAGAGAAGCGAGATGCCCCGCCCCCTCCGCCGCTGCTTCTCGGCCGTGAAGTCGTAGACCGTACCGGCGCCCCGCGCATTCGGAAGTACAAAAATCGAGAGTGCGCTGAGCGCGCGGCTTAAGAGAAAGCAGCAGAGCACCTGCGGCAGTATCCGCCCTGCCGCTCCGCCCGAAAATACAGTCTCCCAGGAGGCAAACCCGCAAAGGAGCAGTAAAATGCCCTGCAGTACGGCCGCCGAACCGGCGTGAACATCTTTCAGAATCGCAAGCTTTTCCGCTTTGCCCTTCCAGGAACCGAGCGCATCGACCGTGTCCAGAAAGCCGTCAAAGTGAATGCCGCCGGTGAAGAGTAACGGTGCCGCCGTCATGACAAAGGCGGCGAGCGGCGCCGAAACACCGCCGCGTACCAGTACGCGTGCGATGCCGTATAGGAGTCCGCCCTCGATCACGCCGAGCAGCGGAAAGAAAAAAAGCGCCATCGCCTTGCTCTCCTCGTCCCAGCGCACATTCGGCACCGGAAGCCGCGAGTACATCGCCGCGGCAATGCAAAAGGCACGAAGATATTTCATAGCGCCTCCTTCCGTTTGAGGCAGCGCACCGCTCCGAGTTCCGAAAGATACACCGCATCCGCTCTTGCGGCGAGCCCATTCTGCAACGCGGAAAAGAGGCGCACATAGCGCTCGGTGTCGGACTCTCCGTATCGCGGCTCCTCCGCGAGCAGGGCGCCGACCAGGATAAGTTGCGCACACTTTTTCTCGAGCGCAAGCAGACTCTCGCGCAGCTCCCGCAGTACGGTTTCTTCGCTTCGGTCCTCCGCCTCCGGCGAAAAGAGCTCGTTTCCGACGAGATTTCCGAGGTCTTCCAAAAGAACCACAGCGTCCGCGGGCAGCGAAAGTTCGTGTACCGCGCGCGCCTTTTCAACGGTCACAAAGCCCTTTTCGGCGCGCTGTGCCCGGTGCTTTTGAATCCTCGCTTCTGCCTCCCTACCGTCGTGCTCCATGGTCGCAAGATAAATGAGCGGACGCCCCGCTTCTCGCGCTGCAGCGGCGGCGGTCGCTTCCGCTGCCTCGGATTTCCCGCTCGCGCTGCCGCCTGCGTAGAGCACTAGCATGGTTTTCCCTCGCGGGCGCGCCCGAAGGCGCGGCAGGCAGCCGCAAAGCGCGCCGCTGCCTTTCTGCCCGCTGCGTTTGCGAGGTAAAGGTGCGGGTAGCCCGCAAAGAGGGTCGCACTTCCCCGCACGCAGGACCAGGACTTACTGCCGTTTGCCTTGGTCGCAACGCAGCTCCCGCCGTTCTCCGTCGCATCCCAGTAGTGGAACTCGTGCCCGCGGAGACTTTCGCCCGGCGAAAGCAACAGGGTCTCCTCTTCCGCCCGGACTTCGATATAGCCGAAGCGCTGCAACTTCTCTGTCCGGAAGGCACGGCCGGTGAGTGCCCCCGCCATTTCATACGGCACGCCGTGCATATCCTCGAGGCTTTCGAGCAGGTACATAAAGCCGCCGCACTCGGCGACCGTCGGAAGCCCGCCCCGCACGGCGTCCCGGATATCCTCCCGGAGCGAGACCTGGTTGCTGAGCGCCTCGGCATAGAGTTCCGGATACCCGCCAGGCAGCCAGAGCCCCGAGAGCCCGGCGGGCAGCGAGCGGTCCGAAAGCGGGCTGAAATAGACCGGCTCTGCGCCGCATTCGGTCAGCACGCGCAGATTTTCCGGGTACAGAAACGAGAACGCCGCATCCCGCGCAATGCCGAGGCGAAAGGCTTTTGCCGTTGCCCCCGCACTTGTCCGGAACTCGGCCGGAAGCGTCTTTCGGAGTGCCTCCGCCATCTGCCGCGCAAAGCGACAAATCTCTTCGGTCTCGAGCGGCACCACGAGTCCCAGATGACGGCTCTTCAGTTCATGGCTCCGAAGCGACGGGAGGCAGCCGTACACCTTGACCCCGGCGAGCTCCGCCGGGATCGAGTCCTCAGACGCTGTGCCGTCCTTGCCTCCCTCGTTTAGAAGTATGCCCGTGAGCCGCGCGCGGTCTTCCGGAGACAGCGCTTCGATTTTGCGCACCGCCTCGCCCTCCTGTCCCCGCGCGACCAGCAGCAGCACGGGAACATCCAGCACCCGCGCGACTTCGAGCGCCGAGGCCCTGTCCCCCTGTCCGGCAATTCCGTCCGTGAGCCCCATCGCGGCCTCAATGAGAAGAATATCCGCCTCGCTCCGATAGCGCGAAAAGGTCTCGCAGAGCTCGGAGGAATCCAGAAAATACGGGTCCAGGTTAACGCAGGGGCGGCCGGTGATTGCGGTGTGAAACTGCGGGTCAATGTAATCCGGCCCCGTCTTATAGACCTGCACGGTCTTACCTGCCTGCCGCCAGAGCGCCGCGAGCCCCATGGTGACACTGGTCTTGCCCGCGCCGGATGTGAGTGCCGCAACCATCAGTCTTTGCATGTTCCGTCTCCTTCTATCAGGAAGAGCAGCGTCGGATTCTGCCCGAACAAGAGGTGATAGTGCCCCATCTTTTTGGTCTCGGCCGCGCTGAGCTGCAGGCACTGCGTCCGGTACCCCTCTCTCTCATAGGCCGCGCTGAGCGACGAGAGTTCCGAGACGGTCTCAAGGCTTACCGCTGTCGCAACCACGCGCGCGGCGGGATTCTTTGCAAAAACGGCGCCGAAGATTTCTCCGATTTTGCCTGTGCTGCCACCCACAAAGACGCAGTCCGGCGCCGGGAGATTGCCGAGTGCCTCCGGCGCATGTCCGAAGACCTGCTCTACCTGCGAGAGCGCAAAGCGCTCCATGTTTTTCCCGGTGAGCGAAAAGGCGTCCGCATCGCACTCGACGGCATAGACACTGCCGCGCGGCGCAGCCATCGCAAGTTCTGCGGTCATGCCGCCCGTGCCGCTCCCGATGTCATAGCAGATACTGTCCTCTTGCACGCCGAGAAGCGAAATCGCGGCCGCGCGAATCTGCCGCTTGGTGAGCGGAGTCTTCTCCCGGACAAAACAATCATCCGGGATGCCGGGCGCAAGCGGCCGCGCCTTGCAGCTGTCCGGCAGGGCGAGGTACAGGCAGACCAGGGCGTGCGGCGGCAAGGACGCAAATTCCGCCTCGAGTGCACTCTCGCGAAGCTCTGCCGCACTGCAGGAAAACACGGCTTCGTCCGGCAGCGACAAATTCACGCCGAAGTGAAATTCCGCTTCCCCGGCGCCCGCCCTGCAGAGCGCCGCCGCAAGTGTGCGGAGCTCCGAGAGCTGTGCACTGCCTTCCAAGATGACAAACACCCGCCGCGCCCGCAGGAAGACCGGGAGCACGGCATCCTTTTTCCCGTGCAGGCGAAGATCCGGCACTGCCTCTGCCGAAAAACCGAGGCGCGCGGCCAAACAACTCTTAGATGAAATGCCCGGCAGCACAACCGGCTCCCTAAGACCTGCGTCCGCCAAGGCGCGCCGCAGCTTTTTGGTGACCGAGAAAAATCCCGTGTCGCCGCTGCAAAGCAGCACAATGCGTTCCGCCCGGCTCTCTGCGACCAGGCGCGCAATCTCCTCCGGCTTGTAGCTCGCAACCGTCGGCGGCACCGTGAGACCCAGTTCCCGCAGAAATGCCTCTGCAAAGGCATTCATCCGAGACGCGCCGACAATCAACTCTGCTTCCGCGATACACTGACCGGCCGCAAAGGTGAGCTGTGAGGTTTCGCCCGGGCCTATGCCGACAATCGAAACCTGCTTTTTCCCCGCCTTGGCTTCCGAGTTGGTTTCGGCCTCTGCCCTGCCCTCGGCTTTTTCTTTGCTCTCTGTTCGGATTTCTGTTCGGATTTCTTCTTGCATGTCCTCTCTCCTCTCCGGTGTCATACATGCCGCGTACTGCGCCCGAAGAAGCGCCTTGATCTCGGAAAGGGCGTATCCGTCCCGCTCTGTCGGCCGCCGGATTGCGACAAAGCAGATGCCGAGTTCCTCCGCGGCACGCAATTTTTCAAGATAGCCCCCCGGCTTTCCGGACTGTTTCGTAACCAGAAACTCTGCACCGTATTGCTGTAACAAGGCCTGATTCAGCGAGACAGAACTTCTGCCCTGCATCGCAACGATATGATCGGGCCGAATGCCGGCTTCCGCCGCTTTCCGAAGCGCCTCTTCTCCCGGCAGGATGCGGACCGTGAGTCGCTCGCGCGGCAGCGCCGCATAGGCCTTCAGCTCCTTGCTGCCGGTCGCAAGAAACACAGCTCCCTCTGTTTTCGCCAGCCAGTCCGCCGCCTCTTGCTGGCTGTCAAAGAGACGGAAGCAACCGCGCGCGCGAAGTCGCGCTTCGATCTCTGCCGCCTCCGAAGCGCTATCCTCGTCCCGCAAAATGCGATAATAGCGGACACCCGCCGCAGCTGCCGCCGCGCGGATATTCTTTGAGACCTCGGTCGCAAACGGATGCGTCGCATCCAGGACCGCAAAAAAGCCGCCGGTCCGAAACAGCTTCTCCATTTCGACCGCATCGAGCCGCCCGTACTCCGCGGGCAGCGCTTTCTCCCGAAGCAGCGCTTCGCCGTAGTCTGTCGCGACATGGCTCAGCGCCGGAATACCCATATCTCTCAGCCAGAGCGCAAGCTCTCTTCCCTCTGTCGTGCCGCCAAAGAGCAGCACTCTGTTTTCCCGATTCCGTTTCATGTTTCCGTGCTCCTCTCCATCAGGCGCCGCGCGTTCGCGCTCTCCGCGAGTACCCCGTCCTCCAAAGTGTAGAATAAAATGCCGACCTCTAATTCTCCCCGGGTCCGCACAGCGACCGCGCGTTCCATCGCTTTCAGCAAACTCTCCGAAGTCGCCTCGAGAAAACCGAACTCTTTCAGGAGTCGCACGGCCTCGGTCGTGAGCCCCGCCTGCAAAACCGCTGTCACAAGTTCTTTCGGCGCGCCGACTTGAAAGGCATGAATCGCAAAGAGCTCGAGACGGCAGTCCGCCTCCCGCGAGTGCGTATTCATAATGCCGCCCGCCAATTTCACGAATTTCCCGATATGGCCCGCGAGCAGCACGCCCTTTGCGCCGTACTGCACCGCGGCATCGAGCGTCTCGCCGATAAAATTGCTCATCACGACAGGATCCGCCGCCCCGACGCCGAAATGCGCCTCGAGAAAGTGAAGCCCGTAGCTCCCCGGCACCGCGAGAAAGTAAGGCCGCGCGGTCAGATGGAATTTCACATCCGTCACAATGGTCTCAATCAGCGCTCTCCGGCTCATCGGCCGGACAATACCCTCGGTTCCGAGGATCGAGAGCCCGCCCTGTATGCCGAGCTTCGGATTAAAGGTCTTCTTTGCCTTCTCCTCTCCCTCCGGGCAGGAGAGCGTCACCACGATGCGCCCTCCTGCATGAAGATTTTTTAAACCGCTCTCCCGATAGGCGCTCCGAACGGCCGCCTCAATCATATTCCGCGGCACGCGGTTGATGGCCGCCTCTCCGACCGGCTGGTCAAGCCCCGGCTTGGTCACCGTGCCGATGCCCGGTCCGGCGCGAAACACCACCGGAATCTCGGTATCCTCCGCAGCGGCGGTTTCCGCGCTTTCTTCCGTGCCGACACGCGCGTAAAAGAGAAGCCCGTCCGTCACATCGGGGTCATCGCCCGCATCCTTTCGAACGGCCGCAACCGCGCTTGTCACGCCGTCTTCCGTCACCGGTTCCGAAAATTCAATCGGAATCGGCAGCATCGCGCCGACCGGCGTCCGGATTGAGACCGCCGCCAATCGCTCTCCGGAGAAAAGCAGCGTCGCCGCTGCGAGCGCCGCCGCCGCGGCTGTCGTGCCCGTCGTGAACCCCGCGCGGAGCCGCTTGCCGTCCTCAAACGCCGCATAGGGGGCAAGCGCTTTTTCAAGTGCCTCGCTCCTCAAAACTCCACTCCCTCTCTAGCGGGGATTCCCTCGTCAAAGGGGTGTTTCCGCTTCACAATCTCCGAGACATAGTCCGCGCGGGACTTAAGTTCCTCCGGCGCATCCCGCCCGGTCAGCACGAGCTCGAGATTCTCGGGCTTACGATCCAGAAAGTCGAGAAAGCGCTCCCGGGGAATGAGCTCCAGCCGGTAGGCCGCAATGCTCTCATCGAGCACGAGAAGCGCAGGTTTTTCCCGCTCGACCGCCTCCAAAATTTCTGCAAAGTAGCGCCGCACCGCTGCCTTTTCTTTCTCTTTTTCCGCGTCGCTGAGTGTCCAGAAAAAGCCGAAATGCTCCTCCATGCGGAGGCGGTGCACTTCCGGCAGCTTTCCGAGCGCACGCAGTTCCCCCGAGCTCCCGTCCTTTAAAAACTGTGCAAGCAGCACGCGCTTTCCGCGTCCCGCCATGCGGAGTGCAAGCCCCATGGCCGCACTGGTCTTCCCCTTGCCGTCGCCGGTGTAAATATGGATACAAGCCCTCATCTTTTTCCTCTCCGCCTTTCCCGTTCGGACTTCTCAGTGCAGAAAAAGCGCTGCCCGAAGCGGACAGCGCCTTATCTTACTTTCCCTCGTAACTCACCAGCGAGAAGACCGGATAGCCCTTCAGTTTTTCTCTGCCGTGCAGCCCCTTCAACTCAATCACGAACAGCATTTTCACGACCTCGCCGCCGAGCTTCTCGATCAGGCGGACCATGGCCTCGGTCGTTCCGCCGGTCGCAATCAAATCATCCACAATCACGACCTTCTGTCCCGGTTTGATTGCGTCCTTATGGATTTCAATTGTCGCATGTCCGTACTCGAGTTCATACGTCTCCGAGATGGTCTCTGCCGGCAGTTTTCCCTGCTTCCGGATCGGAATAAACGGTTTGTACTCCGCATACGCGAGAGGCACGCCGAAGATAAAGCCGCGGGATTCCGGACCCACAACAAGGTCGTAGTCAACGCCCCGCAGCGCTTCGCGAAGGCCGTCGACCGCGAGATGCAAGCCCTCCGCATCCTGCAGAATTGTCGTGATATCCCGGAACATGACACCGGGTTCCGGAAAGTCCGGAATGGTGCGAATATAATCCGCCACTGTCTTCATCGCTTTTCCTCCAAATGCGCAAATTTCAGCCCCTACTATAGCAGTTCAGCGCACAAATTTCCATGCTTTCAGCACAAGTTGCAAATTCCGCCTGCCCATGTATTCGTTAATTTCCGGATAATACAGGACGGCGATCGAACGGCTTCCCTCCATCTCCGAGAGAAACGCATCGCCGTCGGTGAAGGCGAGCGCCTCCCGCACGGTTCCCGCCTCATCCCGCAGGGAGAGTTTCACGACATTCCGGTTTTTGCCGAGTACACGCGCCGCGCGAATTTCGACATTCTTCTGCCCGAAGCAGGGACGCGCATTGCCCTGACCGAACGGCTCCATGCGCGAGAGCTCTGTAACAAGCTCCTCGTTCGCATAAGCAAAGGGGAGCGCAATGTCAATCCACTGGGTCTCTGTGAGCTGCTCGTCGTTTAGCACCGCATTCCGATTGAGTTCCTCCCGGAAGCGCCCAAGCTCACTCTCCGGGAGTGTTAACCCGGCCGCCATCGGGTGCCCGCCGAACTTTGTGAGCAGCGGCGCCACTTCTTCGAGCGCGCGGAACATGTGATAGCCCTCTATGCTCCGCCCGGATCCCTTCAAGAATCCGGCCTCCTGACTGTCCGTCAGGACAAAGCTCGGGCGGTAATACTTTTCCTTGAGCCGCCCCGCGATGATACCGGCGACCGACTCGTGGCAAGCTTTTAAGTACACCACCAGTACCTTCGGAAGTTCGGGCAGCGCGTCAATCTCCGCCGAGGCCGCGCGGATGCCCTCTTCCGTCATCTGCTTTCGCCGGTCGTTCAGCGCTTTCAGACGCTCGGCCGCCGCTTCGGCACTCTCTTCCCCGGTCTCCAGTAACATCGAAAGTCCGAGCTTTGCGCTCTCGAGGCGCCCGCCCGCATTCAGGCAGGGACCTATCACAAAGCCGATGTGATAGGTTGTGAGCGCCTCCGGATTTAACTCGCAGCGCGCAATCAGCTTTTGTAGGCCCACATTCTCGCAGCAGCCGATTGCCTTTAAGCCCTCGCGCACAATGATGCGGTTCTCTTTTTTTAGCGGCATCACATCGCCGACCGTCGCAATCGCCGCAAAGGGCAAAAAGACGCGCGCGTCCTCCCGCCGCTTTCCGAAGAACAGAAATAACTCTTCGATCAGTTTCCAGGCGACCACCGCCCCGCAAATCGAGGCGAACGGATACTTTGAGCCCTCGCGCTTCGGGTCCACCACCGCGGCGGCCGGCGGCAAGAGCTCTGCCCCGTCTTCGCCGTGCGCAACCTCATGGTGATCGGTCACAATCACGGTCAGCCCGGCATCCGCCGCGGCGGCAATCTCCTGCCGCGCCGCAATGCCGTTGTCACAGGTCACAATCACATCAATGCCGTCCGCGACCGCGCGCTCCACCAGGCGCAGATTCAGCCCGTAGCCGTCCGCAATGCGGTCCGGAATATCATAGTCCGCAGCGGCGCCGAGCGCCCGCAGACCCTGCACCAGAATGTAGGTCGAGCAGACGCCGTCAATGTCATAGTCGCCGATGATGCGAACCGGCGCTCTGCCACGTATCTTCTCCGCCAGAATGCGGACGCTCTCCGCCATATCCGGCAGCAGCGCGCCGCGCGGTATGTCATCCAAAGTGCCGGACAGATATTCGCCGATTTCTTCTTCCGCGACGCCCCGGTTAATCAGAATCCGCGCCAACATCGGTGACACGGAAAAGCGGGCCGAAATCGCTCCGAAATCGGCCCGCTTGCTGTAAATCTTCCATCTGGTTTCTCGCATAGTTCTCCTCTATCTAATAGAGCTGCGTAAACGTCTTATAGTGATCTTCGGTGTAAAAGATGAGCCCGTCGTTCGAGTAGACCAGACGCTTGGCATTCCGCCTGCCGCCCGTATAATCGATGTCACACTCGTAATAACGGCGCCCGCTCTTCTCCGGGAGATTTCCGTCGTAATTGCCGAAGCGGGAACCGCCGACACTCATGCCGGGAAACGCCTCACCGAAATCACCCTCGCCGAAACGGAATCCCTGTTCCTCGGCTTCTTTCTTCGAGATGAAATTCTTCGGGAGTTTTCCGTAAGTGTGCAGGTAAAGCGCAACCTCATCGCGAGAGGTATAGCTTCCGTCCTCGCGAATACCGCTTCCTGCCTCTGTACCGCGCTCCGATACCCGCGCCGCGGTAGTACGCTTCTCTGCGGTGCGCGTCTCCTCGGCAGCTGTGCTCGACAGTGCTTCGCTTGTCCCTGCTTCGGACTCTGCCGAAGCCGCGCCGTCGCTCTGCCGCTTTCCGGACTTCTGACTGCCTTTTGATTTCTTTTTCTTCTTCTGTTTCTTCTTCGACTTTGCGAAGCTGCTCTCCGCACTTTCCTTCTGCGTGCTCTCCGCTTCCGTTGCAAGGGCCGTCTGCTCAGGCCGACTTTCCGCTCGACGATCCGTGCCGCTTCCCCGCGACGCGCAGCCCGCCAGAAGAAAGAGCACCGGAAGCAGGACCAGTAGGCGCCGAAGCCCCCGCATCAGCTTCTCTCTCATTGTTTGGTCAGATAGCGCACCGCGCTCTCCACGGCATTCGCGCCGTCCGCGACCGCGGTGATAACCTGGCGGAGCTGCTTCTTCCGCACATCGCCCGCCGCATAAACACCCGGCACATTGGTCTCACAGGTCTCGTCCGCGAGCACATAGCCGCGCTCGTCTGTCGCAAGGAAGGGGAAATTCTTCGACTCGGGAACTATGCCGACCGAAACGAAAAGACCGTCGATTGCAAGTTCGGTCTCCGCGCCGCTCTTTTTGTTCTTCACGAGGATGGATTTTAACTGCCCCTCGCCGCGAATTTCTTCGACCGTCGAATCGAGGACCAATTCAACGTTCTCCATCTCTCTGACCTTGTCTTCCAGAATCTTTGCGCCGCGGAAGCTGTCCCGGCGGTGAATCAGATAGACCTTCTGACAGAGTCTTGCGAGATAGAGCGCATTGTCGAGCGCCACATCGCCGCCGCCGACCACAGCAGTCACCTTGTTGCGGTAAAAATTGCCGTCACAGATCGCGCAGTAGGAGACGCCGCTGCCGGTCAGTTCCTTCTCGCCCGGCACGCCGAGCTGGGAGTGTTCCGCGCCGCTCGCAATCACAAGGGTCTTCGCGGTATAGCTCTCTTTGCTGCCGACCACGGTCTTGGTGCCGTCCTCGTTGATGCGGACCTCCGATACTTCATCCGTCACAAAGGGAGCTCCCAGTTTCTCTGCGTGCTCGCGGAACTTTTGCCCCAGTTCAAAGCCGCCGATGCCAGGAAGTCCCGGGTAGTTATCGACCTCGGTTGTATTGATAATCTGTCCGCCGCTGATCATCTGCTTTTCGATGACAATCAAATCCAACTTTGCTCTCTGTCCGTAGACCGCCGCTGCCAGTCCCGCGGGGCCGGACCCGATGATAATCATATCGTAAATCTGATTCATACTGCCTCACTTTCTCCAAAACGGACGCGTTGTTTACACTCGTATAGTCTAGCACAACGCTAGGAATTGGCGCAAGCCCCGCGACGTGCTACACTGGTAACGAAACAAAACAAAAAAGAGTTCACCCCCCCAAGACAGGAGTTCACCCCATGACGGAACTGTATTCCCCGATTGAAGAAGCAACAAGAAAAACCCGCCCGCTTGCTCTGGTGACCGGCGCTTCCCGCGGCATAGGCCGCGCGATTGCCCTCCATCTCGCCAAGTCCGGCTACGACCTTTTTTTGCTCGCAAGGAAAGAGCAGGAAAAGCTCGAGGACTGCGCGACACTCTGTCGCGCGGCCGGTGCGCGCGTTGTCACCCGGCTCGCGGATGTCAGCGACAGCGCTGCCTGCGCCGAGGTCTTCTCGGACTTCGACCGGCACTTTCCCGCGCCGAACCTTCTGGTTGCAAACGCCGGCATCTCCCACCTCGGTCTCCTGCAGGACATGACACCCGAAGACTGGGATCATATGATACGCACGGATTTAAGTTCCTGCTTTTATCTCTCGAGACTCGCGATTCCGCGCATGTTGCGAGTCGGCGGCGGCAAGCTTATCTTTCTGTCCTCCGTCTGGGGCAGCCGCGGCGCCTCCTGCGAAGTCGCCTACTCCGCAGCCAAGGGCGGCGTCAACAGCTTTACCCGGGCGCTTGCCAAAGAACTTGCGCCCTCGAATATCCAGGTCAACGCGATTGCGCCGGGCGCAATCGACACGGACATGAATGCGTGGCTCGAAGACGAAGAGCGCCGTGCGCTCGAAGACGAAATCCCGGCGGGGCGCCTCGGTACAGCCGCGGAAGTCGCTGCCCTGGTCTCTCAGCTCGCAGCTGCGCCCGCCTATTTCACCGGCAACATTCTGACCCTCTCGGGCGGCTGGGAAATTTAAGCCGCCTCAGGTCTCGAAAAGATCAAAGAGCGATAGCTGTTGCCCCGCCCGCCTGTCGAGAAACGCGTGGCGATAGGCAAACAAGGCCTCCTGATCGGTGACCAGCCGGCAGGCCGCCGTGCTCTTTTGAAAAAAGTCGGCGAGCGCCGCCGCGTTCGGCGACAGAAACATGCCCGCCTTTCTCGGCTTGCCGGGCGGCAACAGGGCCTCGTACTTCTCCGGCAGTTCCGGATCAAGCTCCCGGAGACAGGAGAAGAAATAGGCGGAGGAACCCGCCCGGAGCGTCACGCCGAAGCCGTTCTGTATCACACCGTAGACCCGTGCCTCGACGCAGTTGCCGAGCAGTGCTTCGAGATTTTCGAGGCTGTCCGTCAGATAGGGCAGCACGGGACCGAGCGTCACAACCGTCGGAATCCCGGCGTCGCGGAGCGCCCGCAGCAGTTCCAGCCGCTCCCCGACCGTGCTCTCCGCCGGTTCAAGCCGCGCCGCAAGTGCCTCGTCCGCCGTGGTCAGCATGACCTCGACCACACAGCGGGTTTTCCGCTGGATACTCTCCAGAATGTCCAGATCCCGGAGCATGCGGAGTGATTTGGTGCGGAGCGAGACCCCGAACTCCATGCGGTCGATTACCTCGAGCGAGCGGCGCATGAGTAGGGTCTCCTCTTCCTCTTTCGGGTAGGGTTCGCTCGCCGAGCCCACCATAATCATGCAGCGGCTCTGTTTTCGCCGCAGAGTCGCCTCCAGAAGTTCCGGCGCGTTGACCTTCGCCTCAAGCTCCCCGTCCGATTCTCGAAAGCGGCTCGAAGCTATTTTTGCGTCGCAGGACAGGATACTGCACACACCGCCTCGGTAAATGTTCAGACCATTTTGCGTCGACAATATGGTTTTTGCCACGCGCTCGTGCATCTTCTCTCTCCTCTCCCGGCAGCAAGAGGCGCACCACCCGTCGGCCGCCTAAATGCTCTCTGCGAAAATATTCCATGGTCTCGACAAAGTCTTCCTTGCCATCGGCCGCATTGAAAAAGCGATAGCGCGCGGGCGTCTCGTCGCTGACGCGCACAAAGGCAATGTAATGCGGCTCTCTGCCCTCGATATAGCGGAGAATGCCGCGCGGCACGCCGCACTCCCGCACGATGCGCACCAGTTCCTCACCGCTCCCGTAGATGCGCGCGATCGGAATGTGCCTCTCTTTAAAATAGCGCACCATGGTCGGAAACGGTGTGCCGTGTGTCCCCTCATAGGGGAGAATACAACGCATGGCCTCATAGACCGCCTCAACCGCTATGCCACGCCCCGCGGCATGCTCTGCGTTGTAAATCGCAACCCAGCCGCAGCCGTTAAACGAGGTGGGATAACGCCCATACGGAAAATTGCTCAGGTAATCCTGATCTTTTAAAAATCCATCTTTCGAAAATGCGCGCGGATCAATCTTCATCGTCTGTGATACCTCTCTCTTATGCCGGAAACGCGGAGCCCCAAAAAGGACTCCGCGTCGTCATCAGCGCTACATTTTATCTTAGCATATCTTCACATTTGCTACAATCCTAATCTCCGACTGCGCAAGAAAAAGCAGAAAAAGTGCTCAGTGCAGCAGAATCGCGGCGAGAATACCGCCGAGCGTCAGCATGAGCGCGCCTATGCTCCTGGTCACAATCTGCGCAAAAGGCAGGAGCGCCATGCGATCCGCCGCCGAGAGCACGGCCACATTGCCGGAGCCCCCCATATTGGTCGTGCACATGCCGGCCGCAATCGAGGCTTCGAGCGGGTAAAAGCCCATGAGCCTGCTGCCCACAAAGCCCGCGGTCAGCGTGATGGCGAGTACGCCGAGCACGATAGTCAAAAGATACGGCAGCGTGAGCACCGCCGCGAGCCGGTTTAAGTCGAGAAGCACAATGCCTATCCCCGTGAGTGCTGCCGCCGTAAAGGCGCGAATCACAAACTGTCCCCAGACCGCCGCTGCCTCTTCCGTCTCCTCGGGCAGGACAGAAAAGCCCTTTGCCGCCATAATACAGAGTATCATGCCCGCATAGGCGGGCAGCGCCGGGATGAAGCCGTGTAAGAGCGCACCGGCCGTATAAAAAGCGAGTGAGAGCAGAAGTCCCGCGAGCAGACTCCCGAAGTCTGCCTGTGCAGGACTTTTTTTCTGCACCGCCCCCTCTCCCCGAAGCAGCTGCCCGCCGCCGCTCAGTTTCGGAAAGCGCGCCGAAAGTCGCACCGTAAGCGCGCCGAAGAGGATGGACACAATGTTTCCGAGCACCGTCGCCGGTGCAATCCGGGTCAGAATCTCACCGGCCGGCATGCCGCTCGCCTCCGCATAGATTGCGGAGAGCGGCACCGCGCCCGCGGTCATCCCGCCGGAAGTCATCGGAATCGCGATATAGAGCAGGCTCTCCGACACCGAAAAGCCCTGCAAAAGACCGAGCAGCACCACCACCGCTGTCCCCGCCGCGACACCGGCAAGCGCGGTCGGCAGAATGCGGAGGGAGGCGCGAAACAAAAGCCGCCGGTCGATCTGAAAGAGGCTGCCCGTAATCAGAGCCGCAATGTAAAAAATCAGAAAGCCCTCGCTCTCTATAAAGCGGCCGAGTATCTCTGTGCTGCCCTTCGGCAAAAGGCCGCTCGCCCCGATTGCCGCGCCGCCGAGCACACAGACCACCGAACCCCCGAAATAGGTCCGCACAAGCGGCACACTCTTTCCGAGCTCGTTCAGGCCCTCGCCGAGCACCAACAGTAAAAATAAGCCGCCCGGCAGCCCGGCCGGAATGACACCGCGCCGCAGCGCGAGACACAGAAGTCCCAGCACGGCGAGGTAGAGCGGCAGCGGAAGTCCCGCGACCCGTTTCATTTCTTTCCTCATCTCTCACGCCCCCCTTCCGCTGCCATTCCCTCTGCGGCTGCCCGTATCGCAAAAAATTCACGGAACGTTTTTTCCTCCCCTTCGATGCCCCGCTTTATTTTTTCCAGTCTCCGTTTTCCGACCCTGCGGTCCAGAATCGCGAAAACGCGGACCAGCATATTTTCGCTTGCGAGACTCTCTTCGATGCTCTGATTGTCAAACATCGAAAAGGCCTCATAGAAACTCCGCTGGTCAAAGACACCGAGCTGCACCGCAGTGTCATCCATAAACGCCATCTCCTCTTTCATCCGCCTCTCATAGCACGCATCCCGCGGAAACAGCGCAGCCTTAAACCAGTTATTATAATAGCAGCCCGCAATGATTTCCTTACCGTCAAGGCGTATCGCCGCGCGCCCCTCATGATCCGGGCACTGATTGTAACTCGTCGCATAATATTGAATATGCCCACGGAGGGACGCTGCCAAATATTCGTTCTCCAGTTTGCTTCTCATACCGCTCCAGCTCACAGTATGCCCTCCCGCTTCCGAATCTCTCATTGTGATATTCTCATCTTAATTTACCCCGCAATTCCCTGTCAAGAAAGCCTCTTCGGTGGCATAATAGAGTTCACCCGAAAACGGTTTATTTCCGAAATTCGCTTTGTCTTTAGGAGGCTCTATGCGTTACCCTCATTTTTTACCCGAAAACGGCTGCATCGGCTTTATCTCCCCTGCCTTCGGCGCTGCCACGGAACCCTACCGCTCCGCTTTTCTGAATGCCCGTGCTAAGTTTGAAGCCATGGGCTACCGCTGCGTGACCGGCCCGAACGCCTTTGTACAGGAAGGGGTCGGCATCAGCAATACGCCGAAGGCCTGCGCGGCCGAAGTCAATGACTTTTTCATGCGAAACGACACGGACATCCTGATTTCCCTCGGCGGCGGCGAGCTGATGTGCACCATCCTGGATGATGTCGATTTTCCCGCGCTTCGGGCCGCTGCCCCCAAGTGGTTTATGGGATTTTCAGACAACACAAACCTCACTTTCCTCCTGCCGACTCTCTGTGACACAGCAGCCATCTACGGCCCGAATGCCCCCGCCTTCGGCATGGAGCCCTGGCACCCGGCACTTTTTGATGCCTTCGCTTTACTCACCGGCAAGCGCGCGGCCTTCGAAAACTATCCCCGCTGGCAGTATGCGGCGCTTCGCGACGAAGAGCACCCGCTGCTCCCCTACCATTTGGACCGCGAGACCAAACTCCGCTGCTTTTGTCCGGATGCGCACGGCGACATGAAGGAGACAGAGGCGCCGCTCACGCTCCGCGGTCGCCTGCTCGGCGGTTGCCTCGATGTGCTGCGCGGTCTCGCCGGCACTTCTTATGACCGCACGGAAGCGTTCCTTCGGCGCTATCCGGACGAACCTCTGCTCTGGTTCTTCGAGTCCTGCGACCTCAATGTCTTTGATATGGAGCGTTCTCTCTGGCAGCTCGAGCACTGCGGCTGGTTCTCTCGCGTCGGCGGTTTTCTGATCGGGCGCCCCCTGCACTTTGACGAACCGCTCTTCGGGCTCGACCAATATGCGGCTGTCCTCCACCGCCTCGAAAAATACCGCGTTCCGATCATCATGGATGCGGACTTCGGACATCTCCCGCCGGCGCTCCCGCTGGTCAGCGGCGCCCTTGCAACCGTCGCGCGGCGCGGAAATACCCTCCGCCTCTCCTACGATTTTCACTGAAACGCTGTTATCTATCTCATAAATATCAATGCATTTTACTGAAATTCGGCCGCCTCTGTTTACAGCGCTTTTTTCCTGTGGTACAGTCACGCAAACATGTTCACTTGCATACAAGGAGGAACCAATGGAAGAAAAACACGAAAGGGTAAACATTGCGGAACTGTTCGGTGAAAATGTGTTCGGCGACCGCGTGATGCGGGAGCGCCTGCCGAAGGCCGTCTACCAGCGCGTGCGGGAAATGATGACCAAAGGCTACGAGCTGGAGCCCGCGATTGCGGATTCCGTCGCCCAGGCGATGAAGGAATGGGCCGTCGAGAACGGTGCGACCCACTACACCCACTGGTTCCAGCCGCTCTCCGGCGTCGCCGCCGAGAAGCACGACAGCTTCCTTTCCGGTGTGGATTCCGAAGGGCGCGCTCTGCTTGAATTCTCCGGCAAGAACCTGGTCCGGAGCGAGGCCGATGCCTCGTCCTTCCCCTCCGGCGGTCTCCGCGCCACCTTTGAGGCGCGCGGCTACACAGTCTGGGACTGCACGAGCCCTGCCTTTCTCCGGAAAGAGGGCGACTGCGTGACGCTCTGTATTCCGACCGCCTTCTGTGCCTACGCGGGCGAGGCGCTCGACCAGAAGACGCCCCTGCTCCGCTCCATGCAGGTCTTAAACCGCGAGGCACTTCGTATTTTAAAGCTCTTCGGCATAAACGACGCAAAATGGGTCAAGCCCTCGGTCGGCGCCGAGCAGGAATATTTCCTCATTGACCGCGAAAAATATTTGAAGCGGAAGGATCTGATTTACACCGGCCGCACGCTCTTCGGCAGCATGCCCGCAAAGGGCCAGGAGCTCGACGACCACTACTTCGGCGTGCTAAGGAAGCGCATCGCCGCGTTTATGCGCGATGTGGACATGGAACTCTGGAAGCTCGGCGTCAGCGCAAAGACCGAGCACAACGAGGTCGCCCCCTGCCAGCACGAGCTCGCGCCGATTTTTGAAGAGGCAAATCTCGCGGTCGACCACAACCAGCTGACCATGGAAATACTCCAGAAGCAGGCCGGTCGCCACGGTCTCGAATGTCTGCTGCACGAGAAGCCCTTTGCCGGCGTCAACGGCTCGGGCAAACACAACAACTGGTCCGTCTCGACCGACACCGGCTTAAACCTCTTAAACCCCGGCAAGCGCCCGCACGAGAATCAGCTGTTTCTCCTGACGCTCGCCTGTGTGCTCGCGGCCGTAGATACGCACGCCGACCTCCTGCGTCTCTCCGCGGCAAATGTCGGCAATGATCACCGGCTCGGCGCGGATGAGGCGCCGCCCGCAATCATCTCCTGCTTCCTCGGCTCCCAGCTCGAGGATATTGTCGCACAGATTATCGAGACCGGTGTCGCAAGCAGCTCGCTCTCCGGAAAGAGCCTCGAGACCCATGTCGACACGCTCCCGAATCTCTACGCCGATGTGACCGACCGAAACCGCACCTCGCCCTTCGCCTTCACCGGCAACAAGTTCGAGTTCCGCATGGTCGGCTCCGGCGACAGCATCGCGAGTGCCAACATTGTCCTGAATACCATCCTCGCAGAGCAGTTCCGCCTCGCGGCCGACCGCCTCGAACAGGCCTCGTCCGTCAAAGAAGCGGCGTGGGAACTGATCCGCGAACTCTTAACCAAGCATCAGCGCATTGTCTTCAACGGCAACGGCTACTCTGAGGAGTGGGTGCAGGAGGCAGCGCGACGCGGGCTCCCGAACTTGAAGTCCTCGATCGATGCGATTCCCGCCTTTACGAGCAAAAAGGCCGTGGAACTCTTCTCTGCCTTCGGCATCTACTCCGAGACCGAGTTAAAGAGCCGCAGCATTGTCGCCTATGAGAACTATGCAAAGCGCATCAACATCGAGGCGCGCGCCATGATCAATATCTCCGGCAAGCAGTTGATTCCCGCGGCGATTCACTATGTGACCCGGCTTGCAACCTCGGTGAATCAGGTGAAGAGCGCCTGCGCCGCGGCCGATGTGAGCGTGCAGGAGGATTTGCTGCTCCGCGCGAGCGAGCTCCTCAGCGATATGAAGCGAAGCCGCGAGAAGTTACAGAGCGATACCGATCTCGCCGCCTCCATTCAGGATCCGGCCGCGCGCGCCGCAGCCTACCACACGCAGATTGTCACGGACATGCGGATTCTCCGCGAGAGCGCCGATGCGCTCGAGACCGTGATTGACAAGGATCTCTGGCCGCTCCCGAGCTACGGCGACATGCTGTTTGAAGTCAGCGAGCCGTAAACAAGCAGCTACGAAAAGAGAGGCACATGCAAATTTGCATGTGCCTCTCTTCTTTTCCCGAATCTGTTTCGGCTGTCTGCTTTTTCTTACTGCAGCGCCTGCTTCAGAACCTCAAGGTTCTTTTGCATCACGCCGAGGTAAGTCTCGCCGTCCGCCATGTTCTTCTCGGTCACGGACTGCATGGAGTCGAGGACCAGAATCTTCTGATTCTTCTCCTTGGTGTTCTGCTGAATCGTGTTCGCAATCTTCTGATCGGAATTCTCAATCACAAGGATGCTGCCGAGCTTCTTCTCATCCACCTTGTCCGCGAGGAAGCGAACCGTCTCAAAGCTCGCCTCGGTGTCCGCCGAGCAGCCGACAAACGCCGCACTGTAGTCGAGGCCGTAGTCATCCACGAGATAGCGGAACGGGAAGCGATCGCCGAAGAGCAGGTACTTATTTGCCGCGTTCTTCACGACATCCGCATACTGCGTGTCGAGCTCGGAGAGCTGCTTCACATAAGCCTCTGCGTTCTTCTTGTAGCTCTCTGCGTTTGCCGTGTCGAGCGCGGAGAGATCCTCGGCAATCTTGTTCACATAGAGCTCCGCGTTCTTCAGAGAAAGCCAGACATGCTCGTCGTACTCGGTCTCCTCGTGGTGATCGTGACCCGCGAGCTCATCGGCGACTTCTTCGCCCGTGAGCGCCGCCGGATAGAATGTCGGCCAGGAATTCTCGGGATCCTTGATTGCGTCAAAGCTCTCGTTGCTAAAGCGGATGTGGAAGTGCTCCGCCGTCGCCGGCGCAATCATGTGATCGTTGAACTCCACATAAATCGGTGCGCCGGAATTCTTATCCTCCGCCTCGAAGCGGTACATCGCAGCCTTGGTGCCCGTGGACCAGTTCTGGATGTAGGTGCCGACATACTTGTACGGGGACTTCACGGTCTTGCCGCTCTCATCCGTGAAGCTGATCGTATCGCCGTCGATGTTAATCTTCGAGATATCGGTCTCGTAGCCCTTCGTATAGTAAGCCTTGTACTCCTCTGCGGTCATCTTACCGGTCTGCTCGGCCTTCTCCTTGAATGCCGTATCGAGCGCGCCGCTCTTTGCGAGCGGGTAAGCGGACTGCCAGTCGCCCTTCCAGTCGGCGAGGGTTCTGTCCTTTACCTCGCTGTCCTCGAAGGTAGAGACTTCCTTGCCGTGGCTGTGCTCGTGGTCATGCTCGTCCTCGCTCTCCTGCATGCCCTCCTTCATCTCCTCTTCCTTCGCCTTGTCGCCGAGGGTCTCCATGAGGTTGATGACCTTCATGTTCTTGTTCTTCGCCTCTTTGAGCGCATCGTCGACCCAGCCGTCGGACTCGCCGCCCACATAGATGAAGAGATCCGCCTCGCTGATTTTTGCGATGTCCTCTGCGCTCGGCTGGAAACTGTGCAAATCCACGCCGTTCTTTAAGAGCAGCGTGAGCTCCGCATTCTCCGCCTTATCGCCGAGCACTGCCTTTGCCCAGTCGTACTCCGGAAAAATGGTCGTGACAACCTTTAACTTCTGACCGCCCGCAGCCGTGCTCTCTGTCTTTGCCTCACCGCTTCCCGCCGCGCTGCTCTCTGCCTTCTTGCTTCCGCCGCAGCCGGCCAATAATGCTGCCGAAAGCGCGGAGACCAAAAGAAACTGTCCGAACTTTTTCATATGCCTCCTCTGTTATCCCCTTGATTGATATTTGCAAACTGCTTCCATTTGCAATATGATTGCAATTTTATTCCGAAACGAAGGCATTGTCAAGGAAAAATGTTAGATTTCTATAACTATTTTGGGTCGCGTGGAGTTACTATGACAGAATCTGTTGCAATTGTTCAATCAGAAATCAAGACCCTTTTTGCGGGAGATGCGAGCGGCCATGACTACTGGCACACTCTTCGCGTGTACCGCCTCGCGCGGCGTCTCGCCGAAGCGTATCCCTGCAATGAGACCCTGGTGGCTCTCGCCGCTCTCCTCCACGACGCCGATGACCCGAAGCTCTTTTCAGGAAAGGACTACCGGAATACCCGCCGCATCCTGAAAAAAGCTGCCATCTCCGAAGAGATGACAGCGAACATCATTTCCGTTATTTCCCAGGTCTCCTTCCACGGCACGGACAGTGTCGCCCCGGACAGCATAGAAGGAAAAATCGTACAGGATGCCGACCGCCTGGATGCCCTCGGAGCCATCGGCATTGCAAGAACCTTTGCCTACGGCGGATCAAGGGGTCGGGCCATGTTTGACCCGACCGAAGCGCCTGCCTTAGGCCTCGGCAGCGAAGCCTACCACAATCACAAGGGCAGTTCTCTGCATCATTTTTTTGAAAAACTCTTCACGTTAAAAGACCTCATGAATACCGAGGCTGCAAAAGCCATCGCGGAACAACGCGAGCGCTTCCTGTGGGACTTTGTCATCGAGTTCTACGATGAGTGGTTTTGAGCCGCTCACATTCGCCGCTTATACCGTCGGAATAATAATCTCCACGCGGCGATTCTGCTGTCTGCCCTCCGCGGTCTCGTTGGTCGCGACCGGATGGCTCTCGCCGTAGCCCTGCGTCGTAATCTCCGCGGTCACGCCCTGTGCCTTCAGATACTCCTTGACCGCATTCGCGCGGTTCTCGGAGAGCGTCTGATTATAGGCATCGTCCGCGTTGGAATCCGTGTGACCGTCAATTTCAAAGGCCGTAATCCCTGCCTCCGTGAGGAGCTTGGCAAGCTGGTTCAGCGTCTCCTGTGCCTCCGGTCGAATGTCGTATTTGTCGACATCGAAGAGCACACCGGAATCCAGGGTAATCAGGAGACTGTTTGCCTCGAGACTCGGGACAGCGGGAACCGCACCGAGCCGCGGGAGGCGCGGCAGCGTGCCGAGCGGCGCCGCATCCACGGTTGCCTTCTGCGTTCCCTTGGTGACGGTCGCCTTGCCCTTGCCGTCGTTCTTGATTTTAAGCCCGCTCTCCGCATCGGAATAGCTGCCCGATCCGTCCTTCTTCTGTGTAATCTGCACTTTACCCGCGCGGTAGCTCATCGCATCATCGTCCGCGGTGACGGTGACTCCGTTCTGCGTGTTTGTGTACAGGCCCTCGCCGTCGTCATCCACCATCAGCGAGATGCCGTAGCGATCATCCTTATAGCTGCCTGCGCCGTCATCATCCACCTGGAGGGAGATGCCTTGCTTACTGTCGAGGTACTGACCCGAACCGTCGTCGTCGCGCTGAATCGTGATGCCGCGCTCTGCGTCGATATACTGCCCCTCACCGTTGCCGTCGGTCTGCACGGTCAAATTCCCGTCTTTATACTGCCCCTCGCCGTTGCTGCCGAGCTGCATGACCGCAGAACCGCGCTGAATCTGATCGTTCTCTACCCTGACCGGCGTGACCGTGATGCCCGGAACCGAGCTGAGCGCCTTGGTCTTGTCGAGCGTGATTTTTGCGGCCGGATTCTCCGAAATGCCGAGATCCGGCAAAACAACTGCCGGAATCTCCGGAATCTGACCGGGCGCATACCCCGGCACCGCCATGTCCGAAGCAGCCACCGCTGTTGTCTCGGCCGCAGTGCCCGTCGCCTGCGTCGAAGCAACCTCGGACTGCGCCGCCGCAGTGCTCGCCGCACTGCTCTTTGCCTTTTTGCCGGATGCGCAGCCTGTGGCCGCAACGCTGAGTGCCAGAACGGTCGCGCAGAGCATTGTTTTCTTCATCTGTGATCCTCCCTAAGCTTTGATATTTGCCTATCATAACAGAGCCGCAAACTGTTGTCTATTCACACAAAGACTGCAAATCTGTCGATTTCCTTAGGGGTTTGCGGGCATTTCTCTGCCACAACCTGTCCGCCCGGGGAGTAGCCGCCGGATTACGGCGCGGTAGCTGCCCGCGCTTCCGTGTCCTCGCTTTCATCGTAGGCATCGTAGGGCGCCGCGGGATTAAAATACCGCTTTCCCGAGGTCTTGCAGCAGAGATCGCAGTGTGAAAAGACAAAGTCAAGGTCCGATGAATAGCCCGTGTGCCCCGTGATAACGAGAGGCCGCAAATTCCGCGCGCGCAGTTTTTCCTCAAATTCCGCAAGGGCGCAAACCGCGAGACGATTATCCTCCGCGAGAGAAGCGAGAAAACTGTAACCGCCGTCCGCCCCGAGCCATATCGCATCGCCGGTCAGAAGATAGCGCCCGTCCAACAGATAGACCATATGCCCCCAGGTGTGCCCCGGCACCAGAAAGCACTCGATTTGAATGTCGCCGATTGTGAAAACCTGTCCGTCCCGAAGCAGAACCTTCTCGTTCGGAATCCTGACCGGCGGAAGACTGCCGAGCCGGTAGAGCACGCGGCGCTTCCGCTCGCCGGTGAGATAACGGTTTTCAATCTCGCCGAGATACACGGTCGCATTCCGAAAGAGACCGCCGCCGTCCGCCTCGACCGCGCCTGTGTGGTCAGTGTCGAGGTGGGTGAGCAGCACATTTGAAATTTGCGCGGGCTTCAGGCCGAGCCAGCCCATCTTTTCTTCGAGGCGCTCGTAGTGATAGCCCGCATCGATCATGAGCACCGTGTCGCCCTTTCGGTAGAAAAACACGTTGGCGACCCACTCCCGCACACAGGCCAGGTGCTCATCGATCCACCCCGTATTCAAAGGGTTAAAAATCCCCTTGCCCCGGTACATCCAACTCATAAACTTGTGCTGAAACGCTGTTGCCTTTTCTGACATGTCACCGCTCCTTTCCCGTGCAAAATCCTGCTTTTCCGCCTTTACGGAAAGTTAACTATCTCTATTATACGCCGTCTCACGCCGCAAAGGGCTGAAATCCGATGACAGCTTTCTTTGCCGTAGCCTGCACTTCCGGCGCCGAGAAATCCTCCGGGCGCAGCACGAAGTCGTTTTTCACTTCCGTCTCAGCACCTTCGTCCTCGCCGTAGACACGGAGCGCATACGAGAGCAGCGCATTTTCGACCAGATTTCTGCAGAAACGACCGTTGCCGAAACCGGACTGCCGCACTTCCGGTGCCGCAAGCTTCCGAATCGTGTCTTCCGCCTCGGGCGCAAGCGTAAAGCCGCGGCGCTCAGCCTCCAGAGCGGTAATCTTAAGCATCTCATCGAGCGAATAATCGCAAAAACCGATTTTAAAGGGGACCCGGGAACGGAGTCCCGGATTTCTCGCAAAGAACTCCTCCATCTCTTTCGGATAGCCCGCAAAAATCACAACCGTGTCCTCCCGGTTGTTCTCCATCTCCTGCACAATGGTGTTGATTGCCTCATCGCCGTAGCTGCCCTCCAAGGGCTCGACCAGAGAGTAAGCCTCATCGATAAAAAGCACCTTCCCCTTGGCACTCCGAAACACTTCCCGGACGCGCTCCGCGGTCTGTCCCACATAGCCCGCCACCAGAGAGGCGCGCCCCACTTCGACGAGCTCGGAGCTCTCGAGTATACCGGTCTGCTTCAAAATCCCGGCGAGGATGCGCGCCACCGTCGTTTTTGCCGTGCCGGGATTCCCGCTGAACTCCATGTTGAGCGCCATGCTGAGCTTCCCCTTTCCCTGCGCCTTCATTTCTTTCTGCATCTTGGCAAACGCCGCAATTTTTTTGACCTGCATCTTTACCTCGTTTAAACCGATCAGCGTGTCCAGTTCCGCCAGGTAATCCTTTTCGGGGAGGGAACTTACCGCCGGAAGATGCCGTATTTCTTCGAGCTTATCCTGAATTTCCGCCACGCTCTTACGCCCCATGTTTTTGATGCGCAGCAGCTCATCCGCGCTGAGTCGTTTCAGCTGCTCAACCGTAAGAATCCCGGCCTTCTTGAGACAGGTATAGCTGCGCACACTGAGTTCCAGATCCTCAATGAGAACCGGATTGTAGCAGTAGCCCCGCACTTCCATCTTGGAAGCAGCCTCTTCCAAACTTTCCTGCTCCTTCCACTCTTCGGGAACCTCCTCCAGATTCCGTCTCTGCTGCCGCCGCTCAATGGCAGATAACAGTAAAAAGAAGCGGAGCAGCCCCTCAAAGAGATAGGATTCGCTGACACAGGCTTCCGTCTCCGCATGCTCCGAAAGCTCTTCGAGCACCGTTCCCGGAAAGGCAAACGAAATCGCAGTGCGAAGGCGGAGACTGATTGCATTCGGAAAACTCAGGAGAATGCGACCGCGCGTACACGCGGGATTCTCCCTTCCCTCTGTGCTTCCCGCCACCATGCGAAGCCGACCGCCTTCTTTCATGAGGAGTTTGTAAAACTGCATGGTCAAATCCGCGCGGGAACGCTCTTCCATATACTTCCGATAGAGACTTGCGTTCTCCAAAGACGCCTCTGCATCCAAAGTTATGCCTCCGCCGCTCACGGTTTCGGCGAGCGCATATACCTTGCGTCCCTCCGCAAAGAGACTTTCGAGCGTCTTCGACGCCGTCGGCGCCTCCTCCGCACAATCCTCAAAAATCCAGCCGTAGTCCGCATCGCGCACCGCCGTATCCGGCGCCGCGAACAGGAAAATTTCCTGCTTTACGCCCCGCTCCGGCCTGAATTCCATCCCGAGAAAGCCCTCCTCCGGAAGCAGCGCCGAAGCCTGCAAAAAACGCCCTGCCGCCTGACCCGCCGCCTGACCCGGGGTACTCTCACCGTCCACGGGCAGCTGCGGCGTAAACACCGAAACGTTTTCCTGACGACCGAACACCTTATCATTCATATTCTTCATAGCTTTGCCTCACTTTCCTGTATGCAAATGTTTCTTGCCTGCTTGCTGTCTCTTTGCCTTTATCTTTGCTGTTGTTTTTGCTTTTGTATTTTTTGTTTCTTGGTCGCAGTCAGTCAGGATTCGCGTCTTGGCACGCTCTCTGCGCTTACAGATCCCGGCGTGCTTCCCCGCTCGCTTGCTCCGAACAGCTGCGGATTCACTTGTCAAGGTGCGACAGGAATTGAGGCAAAACAAAAAACCGATGCCTCACCAGAGTGAAAATGGGCGCACGAATCCTGTCTTCGCACTATTCACTCTGTTGAAACATCGGTCTCAACGATTTGATTTAGGTCTTATTTTACGCGCCTGGGCAGGGGTTGTCAAGGGCTATGCAAAAATACATGCAGGCAAAGCGTCTCGACAAATTCATACTTTACCGAGACGGGAAGCTGCCGGCGGCAAAAATTGTACCGGTCTCCTGACCGTTGCCGCTCAGGTACTGCGCTACATTACTCTCTGTGATTTCAACAAAGAGTATGTTGTAGCATGCGTCACGATAGTATTTTTCAACTGTCTGACTCATAATCTTTGCCTGATCCGGGCCCACCCAAGCCTCAGCATTTTCATAGTAACCCCAGAAAATATCGGAGTCGTCGTATACCGTCAAATTCCCGTCACTCCCTACACCGAGCACTCGGGTAATGTTCTTCCCACGCATTCTTCCGATCACAATCCGATGTGAAGAAGGCATCAGATAATTCCAAGCCTCGATTCCATCCAGGGCATACTGATTTAAACGATCCGTGTAGTAGAAGATTCGGGAAATCGCATCGTCATATCCGCCTGTATCCAACTCTGTCAGCAACTCCCAGACCCCGTCGCCGTTGATGTCCACGACCGCGAACTGTCCGCCGGGCAGTTTTCTGCCGTTCCAACTCCGGTCGAGGAGTATGGTTCGGTAGGCTTCTACCGCCTTCTCGTTTTGGCTCTTCTCGATCTTCTTACCGTTTTCATCCAACTGATAGCCGTCCGGGGTCGTTGCCGAAACCAGCATAACGCCGTCCGCGCCGACATAATAATCCCCGTCCACATTGCGCCAACCGTTTGCAATGACACCGTTCTCATCGAGGTAGTAGAAATTGTCGCCGAGTTCCAACCAGCCCGTCATCATCTCGCCGTTCTCGGCAAAGTGATACCAGTTGCCGTCAATCTGCCGCCAGCCGACCACCGGCACCCCGGTATCGTCGTTATAGTACCAGCCGTTGTCCTTTTGGTACCAGCTGTTCATATGATACTTTTCCGGGTCGAGCTTGATTACATAGCTAAGCTCCACCGGCTCACCGGCCTCCCCCTTTTGATTGACCGCATAGCAGCGGAGACGATAGGTCCCACTTCTGCGAAAGCGAAGCGGCTTTTCGTAATCCTGCTCTTCCGCGCTCTCGCCCTCCGGTGCTTCCAAGAGGGTATAGCGTATCGAAACGCCCTTACTCGTTAACTCCAGATCCACCGGATCCTCATAACTGCCGGATTCGAGCGATGCTTTGACAGTGGGATTGTAGCGCTCCAGCGCCTCTTGCATCAGCGCCGCATCTTTCGAAGTCTTGCCGGACATCGCCTCAGTGGCGGTCTTTAAAAGCGTGACCGCATCCGCATGCCGATTGTTTCTCTCATAAATCTCCGCGAGCGCGAGATACGCCTCTGCCCGCTTCGGCTTCATTCGGATAGCCTTCTCGTAGATCGGGATTGCTTCTTCCGTGTCTCCGAGCTGCCACTCCTGTTCAGCCGCCTGCACCGTCCGCGTATAGCGTGTGCTCTCATACCCCGCAAAGACCGCTGCGCCGAGAACCACGCCCGCTGCGAGAACCACAGCGACCAGCTTTTGCTTTTTCATCTCTCATCCCCCTTTCAATGATATTTCAGCCACTCAGTAACTCAGATACTGCACCAGCGCATAGCCGCGTCTGCCGTTATCAATGACCTCATAGAAACCATTTTCCGCACTTTCAAGCACCGTGACAGGTGCCCCGAAGGGACTCTGCCGCAGGGCACGCGCCTGCGTGGACGGAGATTCACGGAGCGAAATCGACTCCGCACAGTTTGAGACAAACATGGTCAGCGAATGATACGTCGCCGCAGACCGACATACCAAGTACACCCAGCGCGCAAAGCAATAACCAAAGCTTTCGTCTCATTCCTCCCCCCTTACCGCCTGTCCGCTTTATTCCTCCTCGTCATCCGAACCGTTCGACTGAATGCTGTCGGTCCGGAGCCAGTCGCTGTCCGGCCGGGTGAGAAGACGGCTGTTGTTATAAGCCAGGTCAAGCGGCAACACGGTCTGCCCCTGATACGCGCCCGACTGCAAATGCTCGACCACAAGCGCCAAATCCACCTGTCCCTCCTCCGAGAGGCAGAGCGGCAGCAAAAGCGAGCAGAGATTTCTGGTCGGAAAGTACACCGGAATCGCCGTCTTATAATTCCACTCAACCCGCTTTAAGGTTAAATGAATGGCCGCCTCCAGCCGGTTTTTCAAATTGTTCAGCACCACGGGCGTATTGTTGATGCGCTCGCCGAGCGCTTCGAAATAGCGCTTTCTCTCGCTGTCCTTGGCGTGCTTCGGATAGACCTCTTCCAATTTCACGCCGTCGATTTCAAGCATATCAGGCGGGCAATTCTCCTGCAGAAAGCGAAGCGGAAAGCGGCTGATGCGCTCCACAATGATGTGCGTGTAATCGCAGAGCAGCTGGGTCGATGTGTCGTAGACCATGTTCTGGAACTTATTCTCAAAATAGTCGGCGCGCTTCGGCAGCGGATAAAAGAGCCTTGCCAAGGTTTTTCCGGACTGCTCTCCCGCCACGACAAAGTCAAGCAAATACCAGTAGGGCTGCGGCGTCATCGTGTTCTTCTTAAAGAGCGCGTAGATATACTCGTACTTTTTGTCGACCAGCCCCGTATTGAACGCCGCATACTCTTCTCCGGCGTGTTCCGGATCCGTGGTATTCCCGAATAAGATCTTGTCCTCGATTGCAAGCCGCTTGAAGGTGTAGGCGAGATAGTTCTTTAAAATCGGGTAATTCTCGGCCTCGGCGGCATTCGCCGCGCCGTAATACCACTTTTCCTCCAACGCCTTGTCCGCGAGCTCTTTGATTTTTGCATTCGGAATTCTGGACCAGTTAAAAAGCCAGGAATCCCTGGTCGGGAATTTTCCCTCCACGGTTCTGTGCGCTGACACGGGAACATAAGACGACTGCGGTCTGACTGATGTTCTCGCAGTTTTTCCGGCGCCCTCTCTTCTGTCATCCGCCTTGAGCCGCGCATAGGCAACCCAGGCCTTACCGCTCGGTGTGGGCTCCCGCTTTAAGGCAATCAGTTCCGGAAACTGCTCGAGGAAAGGCAAAATCTTCTGAAAGCCGAGCAGCTTCACATCGATTCCGTTTCCCTTGAGCGCTTCCCCGATTCCGGCTAAGTTGACCCACCCCGCTTCATCCGACGCAGCACTCTGAACCGCCGCGCAAACCTTCGGGCCGAGCGTCGCTTTCTCTTCCGCAGAGAGTTCCGGTTGCAATGCTTCTTCGCTTCCCGAAGCTGCCTTCGTTGTCCGGGTGCCCGCAGGCGGCACGGACGGTTCAGTGACCGCGCCCGCGTGTACCGCATCCGCACGCACCGCATGCTGTACAGGCGTATGTCCTACGCCCTCCGACGAAAGCGCGGACGCCGCACCTCGAAGCTTCGCATAGACGACCCAGGCCTTGCCGCTCGGTGTGGGCTCCCGCTTTACTGCAAGCAGTTCCGGGAACTGCTCAAGAAACGAGAAAATCTTCTGAAACCCGAACTGCTTGGCATCCACCCCGTTTTCTTTGAGCAGGGCACCGAGACTCGCGAGGTTCACCCAGCCCCCTTCATTGGGAATCGCACTTCGAAAAGCAGCTTGAATCTTCGGTGCAAGTGCTGCCTTCGCCTCCGCGGAAAGTTCCGGCTGTGCAGGTTCTTCCGGCAAGACCGGCCGTAGCGGCTGTTCGGAAGCTTCCGCTTTCTGCCCCGCTGTCGCTTCTAAAGTCTCAAAGTCCTTCAGCTGCACATAGGATTTTGCGGGAAGACCACCGCCCGCAGGTGCTCCGTCCACCAGATTTAAAACTGCCCGGAATTCATTCAAAAAATCCCGAAGGCTCGCAAAACCGAAGTCCGCATAGCGAAGCCCCTCTGCCGCAAAGAGTGGTTCGAGCGTCACAATGTCCACCATATTGTAGGCCGAAGCCTGCCGCTCCCGAATGATCTTCCGGATTTGCGGCTCCCATCTTCTTTTTTCTTCCGGATGCATACTGCGTTTCCACCTTCCTAGCTATAAAGTAGTGCGCTCTGCGGTGCGTTTCGCCTCTTTCAAATCTCAATTCCCCGCACCAAGACCTGCTTCTTTTCATAAAATATTCATAAGTTACCATACTTCCACAGCTGTTTCCCGTCAAGTTGCAAATGCGAAAAGAGCCCGAACTCATGGGAGTTCGAGCTCTTTCGCTCATACAGCGATGACCAAACGTCGTACCAAGATAGCGACTCAAAAGAATATACCCTTTCACATCGGTGCGGTAACAGAAAAGCTGCTTCACCCCACCACCAGCTTGTTGTTCTTTCGCAGGTACTTGGCTGGGATGGGTGCATCCGGGCGCCGGGTGATGTTCATCGGCTTGCTGCCCTCGTGCTTCACATAATTCGCGGTTCCGAGGTAGGTATAGGCCGCTGCCGTGTTATAGCCGTTTCACCATCATATACTCATTCACAAACGATCCATCCCTCATGCGTATGGCATCCAGCTTTACCCCTGTAATCCGAAATCCCATTTTCTCATACAAGCCCCTTGCTCTCTTGTTACCCTCTATAAAGTCAAGTTCAATCTGACGGACATCGCCACGCTCTCCGGCTACTTGAAACATCTCTTCAAACATCCTTGTTCCGATTCCGAGATTCCAGAACTCTTGCAGAAGGGCAATCGCAACGGAAGCCCTATGACGATCTTTTTCCCCGGTACGAAAAGAAATCTGACAGCTTCCTGCAATCCTGCCGTCTACAGCGCAGATGATCATCAGTCCGTTCTTATTATCACAGTTCGCCCGAAGAAAGGCTTTTTCCTGATCAAGCGTAAACCCCGCAAATTCCTCCGGAAACTTCATCAGGAAATCTGTCTCACCCGATGCCTTTATGATAAATTGAAGCATATTTTCCGCATCATCCGCTGAAGGACTCCGAAGAAAAACATTGCGTCCATCTTTCAGTTTGAACTCTTTTTCCTTAAAAACCACCTTAAATTTCCCCCCTTTTATCGTTCCTCTATCCATGAAAAGAACTTATCCAAGCCCTTATTCTCTTCTCCGGTTTCCATACCTCCAAGGCTGTTTTTCGTCAAGTTGCAAATGCGAAAAGACCCGAACCCATGGGGTTTCGAGCCCTCGCTTTCACAAATCACGGTGCAAACGACTCACAAAAATACCGCCTCAAAAGAAGATCTCCTTCCCGACAGTGCGGCAACAGAAAAGCTGCTTTACCCCACCACCAGCTTGTTGGTCTTTCGCAGATACTTTGCGGGAATCGGGCAATCTAGCCTCCATGTAATGTTCATCGGCTTGCTGCCCTCGTGCTTCACGTAGTTCGCGGTTCCAAGGTAGGTATAGGCCGCAGCCGTATTGCTGATGCGATCCGACTTGAATTCGCGGACAAAGAGCAGAATACGGCTGCCGCGCTCCTTGTGATGGATGTAACGCTGACCGGTCGAGGACTGCTCCCCCGTGGTGCTCTGACTCTGCCAGTGGAACAGTGTCTCATTGATCGAATAGTCGTTGTACATGGTGGTCGGCGAATAGTCCTTGTCGGACTTATTGAGGGTCACAAAGAAGACATCCAGCTTTTGCTCCGGAAGCCACTTGACACCCTCGCGGACAGTTGCGGGCTTTAAGAAGTCCATCGCTGCCAGAATCTGATCCCTGCTGTAGCTGCAATGTAAGTCAAGCGGGCAGTCAAAGCCGAGATCTACCTGCTCATCGATAAAATCAATGCGGTCATACTGGTAGCGAAGGAGTTCCTGCAATTCCTGAACCATAAGCGGACTTCCCGCAAGCGCTGTGAGCTTTTCTGCCAACGCTTCCCGGCTTTCCTCATCGAAGGCCTTGCCCCAAATGGTCATATAAAACATGCGAAACATCCGCCGTTCGAGCGCAGAGAATTCCTCGATTGGGAGTGTCGACAAGTTTTCGAGGAGTTTCAAGATGAACTGAATCCACCGTCTGGAATCCACGACCGCGAACTTCGCCATCGCCTTGGTCAAAACTTCCTCCAAGGGCTCCGTGAATTCATCCAGCACACCTGCCCGCGCAGACAGGCGCGAGAAGGTAGCAAACTTATAAAGGCTTCGCGGATCCAAATGGTAGTACCGGAGGAAATTTGCAAGGTTTAGTGCCAAACCGCTGTCCTCTTCAAATGAGGCAATCCGCGTCACCAGTCCCGCTGTATTTCCATAAGACGCTCTTATATTCTCAAGGATATACTTCGCTGCCTGCCGCTCCAGTTGGATATAGCAGCCCTTCGGCGCTGATACAAAGCCATTTCTGATTTCCCGCGCCACACTCTGCCCGCTGTTCGAGAGCAGAGAGGCAAACTTATCCTCGAAATTATACTTTTTATTTGCCTGTCCGATGAAGTCGAGAACCGTCAGGCACTCTTTTCCCTCTGCGAGTCGGAGACCTCGTCCCAGCTGCTGTAAAAAGATAGTCAACGACTCCGTTGGCCGTAGGAACATGACCGTGTTGATTTCGGGAATATCGACACCCTCGTTGTAGATATCAACGACAAATAAGAAGCGAAGCTTGCCGGAAACCAGTGCGCTTCCAGCGCTGCGGCGCTCTTCCTTCGGCGACTTTCCCGTCAATGCCAAGGAAGGAATGCCGTGTTCATTGAAGAAGCGACTCATAAATTCCGCGTGTTCCACCGTCACGCAGAAACCGATCCCCTTTACATCGTTAACATCTGTCACATAGTTCAGCATGGAGGACAGAATTAAGTTGGCGCGCTGCTTTGCCACATAACCGCTCATGCTGTAGATATTTGAGAGTGCGGTCTTATCATAGCCGCCCGCAGCCCACTTTAAATCGTCCAGGTCCACACTATCTGTCACGCCAAAGTACTGGAAGGGGCAGAGGAGCTTGCGGTCAATGGCCTCCGGAAGCCGTATCTCTGCGGCAATGCGATTGCTCAGATAGGCGAGAATATTTTTCCCGTCCATGCGCTCCGGAGTCGCCGTGAGTCCGAGCAAGATTTTCGGCTGGTAGTATGCGAGTAAACTCTGATAACTCTTCGCCGCTGCATGGTGAAACTCATCCACTACGATGTAATCGTAAAAGTCTTCCGAAGTCTTCTCTGTAAATGCCTGACTGCTGAAGGTCTGAATGGAGAGAAAGAGGTGGTCAATTCGATCGGGCTTATGATTTCCGACAAACAACTCACCGAAGTTCGCATCCTTCAATACCGCGCGGAAGGTATAAAGGCTCTGCTTTAAAATCTCCTCTCGATGTGCGACAAACAAAAGACGACAGGGTTGCCCGGGATTCTGCTTCCGAAAACGGCGGTAATCAAGAGCTGAAATAACGGTTTTACCCGTACCCGCTCGTGTCAACCCTGTGATACAATTTTTTCAAAAAGGTTTTCTCCATTCCTCAAAATGCCATATTTATGGTTTGCTGTGCACTATTTTTCCCAGTCCGCCCATCACTTGGCGTCTTGGAATATGCAGTCTGATAGCGCCCATCTCCATAATATGTCACCTTATAATGTTTTCCCTCCTCGGTAATCTCAAAACCCAAATCCTTTAGTGCCTGTCTAGTTCTTGCTGACATACCATCATAATTTTTAAGAATCCGTTTGGCTTCCTCTGCTTTGGCGGCACTTAGTTTTTGGTAATTGTTGTTCTTTATAATGTCCCTCACAATATCTGCTCTTCTTGACTTTGGTTGGATTCCCTTAGCAGCTTCCGTAAGCGTTGCCAGCAGAAGATCCTTTACCTCACCTGGGTAAAATTCAAATTCATCTCCCATGAACAGAACAGGTATATTATCTCTGGAATCAAGTTTTGCTTTGAGTCCCTGGTTTTCAAATTGAAGGACTTCATTCGCACGAGTTAATTCCCCTACTTGATCTTGTAGCTTTTGCATATCTGCATCAAAACCTTCTAAAATCACATTTGCTTCAGTGCGTGCATCCTCAAAGGCTTGTTTTCGGATTCGACGCTCTTCTTCATCCAGAGTGTCAAGAATTTTTGCTGCTTCTTCCTCTGCTGCTTTTTGTGCAGCTTCTGCCGCAAGTCTTTCCCCTCTCTGGCTAATTAGCCTGTCCCTGAGCAAAGCATTATTTACTCCCTGCCATGTAAATAGAGTGTCTACCATTTGTGCATTACTATATTGAATTACAGACCTGACAACTCTTTCCAGCAGAAAGCTATCATATCCGACGGAACTTCTATAAAGATATCTTCGATGACTACTTCCGCGTGAAGGGAAATAAATGCCTATAGCACCATAGTATTCATTATTACCTCTACACTGCTCTTTAATGGTATGATTAAGCCAATTCCCTTCTTCAACCATCACATGAGCAACACCCTTTAGCCTGCTTGCAAGATAAGAAACATTGACCGGATCCTCATCATTATATGTTTTGGAAACATACACAACCGGAAGATTAAACTTGGTTTTTCTATTTATAACATCAATCAGCACTCCTACATTTTTCGCATTTATTATAGTTGCTGATCTTTGTACGGACAGTTGATGATCATCTTGCAGATAGCCTCGTTCAATCAAAAGAGTGATGAAATGCGGAGTTGAAAACTTTGGATCCGCATCCAAAGCCTCCGCAGTATAACTTCGATCAAGTCTTACTGACATCTTCATCGAATTGAAGTTCATGACATAATCAGTGTCCCAGATTGCCCCGTCATCTTCCTTCTTTTCATAGCGTACAGCAATAATATTCTGGTTTCGATATTCTTCTATGTCAAGCCACAATCCATCTTCCCCATATCGAATATTACGCTCCCCGTTCCATTGGATTCCCGGAATAATATTATTGGTGTGAGGACTGCCTTGATTCCACTCGATAACCAAGCGGATAAAATCGTCTTTGGTCATTGTTGCTTTGATATTAAGAATCGTTGAGAATAACAGCATTTTTACAACACCTCTTTTTGTAGTGGTACAGTGAATTTGTAACACCTCTGCTTGATAGATTATAATGTCAGCAGAGGAGAAAAGCACATGACTCGAATATCAGATGAAACCAAACGAAAAGTTGTTCGTGCGCACATTCAGGATGGACGCACGATTGCCAGCCTTGTGGCTGAGTACGGCATATCCAGAGCCACTGCTTCCAACTGGATACGCTCGTATCGCGAAGAATGCCAAAACAATGATGATGAGAATTCTCAGTTGGAGATGATGAAAGAACTTCGTCGTCTCCTGCGTGAAAAAGCCGAATTGGAAAAGGAGAACAGCTTCTTAAAAAAAGCAGCGGCATTCTTCGCGAAGGAAATCGATTAGTGGCATATCGTTTCCTTGATAAGTATAAGCAGGAGTTCGGCTTAAGATGGCTTTTGAAGAAGTTGCACTTTCATCCAAACGCCTATTACAACTACCTCAGAAATTCGAAAGCGAGGCATCACGCGCAGAAACCTCATTGTTGTCAACGGATTCAAGCACTTTATCATGATTCTCATGGTGTCATGGGGCACCGTAAAATGAAGGCGTTTCTGTAAAGAGAAGGAATCTCATTGAGCAAAACAACAGTCCACAAGTACATGAATCGTGAATTACAACTACACTCCATTTGTCGCCGAAAGAGACCCGCATACCATCGGAGATTAGCTCATAAAATTTTCCCGAATCTATTAAAGCGGAATTTTTCTCCTGAGTGGCCGAATCGTGTGTGGTGTACCGACTTCACATATATGACACTGACAAATGGAACTATGCGCTATAATTGTTCCATCATTGATTTATACGACAGAAGTGTTGTTGCCAGTGAAAACAGCCCTTTTATCACGAGTTCCCTGGCCGTGCGTACGCTTGAAAAAGCGTTGTCGAGTACAAAGGCAATCCCACAAAACCTGATTTTACACTCGGATCAAGAAAGTCAGTTTACTTCCGCAGAGTTTGTACAACACTGCCGGAAGCGCGGGATTTCTCAAAGCATGAGCCGTACGGGATGTCCGTATGACAATGCGCCGATGGAACGCTATTACAATACCTTAAAGACCGAGTTGATTTATCAGCATAATTTTGAAACTGCAGCAGAACTGGATTATGCCGTTTCAGAGTTTGCTTACGATTGGTACAATCAGGTACGCCCACACTCGTATAACGGATATCTGACTCCGTTTGAAAAGAGATCGGAGTGTAACATTAAGCAGTGGTGTTACAAAAAAGGTTGACCACTACAGTCCCAATACATAACAAGTTTTAGTCTTATTATATCACTTGCTACGATTAATTCCATTCTCTTTGGTAATTTTCTATCCTATTTTCTATGTGCTACGTGATTTCACTTATGCGAAAAACCTATCCGTGCATATGGGCAAAAGATTTCACTTCCTTCCGCTTCTACTTGCCTTCCTCTGATATCTGCCTCTGTGTAAAAACCTTTACCCGAAGATACATGAAATATCTCAGTCGTAAATCGAATGATAAAACAGATTCGAAATCTGTCGATTCGAATCTGTTGCATTGTGATACCGCTTTATTCTCCCACCTTCTTGAATAACCGCGCGCTCCAGAACTGCATCCCCAGTTCATCCAAGTAAAAATGTAAAATCGCCTTGCTGTTCTTACTCGCAGTACTGAGCACAATAAATTCCGCTTCCTTCTTTATTTTCTCTTCCGCGAAGCGAAACAGCGCTTCGCCGATTCCCTGCGAGCGCTTTTCCGGAACAACGTACAATTCTTCTACTTCGAAATACTGTGTTCCCTCCGGCATGATGGATTTCATGTTCTTCGCACTCTCTACCTTGCCGAGCAGATACGCTTCGATGCCGTCCTCATCTTCCGCGAGGAAAATCCGTTTTCCCGCGATGTCCGCTTCCGTATTCGGATAATAGCCGTAGCAGTTCTGTTCCGCCGCCCACAGCGCGGAGAGCTGTAGCAGTTTTTCAAGAATCTCCGGGGATTGCTCTGCCTCATATTGTTTCATAATTGGCCTCTTTGACAACGGTCACGCGTTGGTCAGGCTATAAAAATGCGCGAGCGGCCCCGAGCCTTTGCCGAGGTCAAGCCCTGCCTTCAGTGCGCCGGTGAGATAGGCCTTGGCACGCTCCACGGACTCTGCCAGTGAAAAGCCCTTCGCTAAATTTGCGGCAATCGCACTCGACAGGGTGCAGCCGGTGCCGTGGGTATTCTCGGTCCGGATGCGTTCTCCGCGAAACCACTGTACATTTCCCTGTTGGTAGAGAAGGTCGTTTGCCTCATTGACTTGGTGTCCGCCTTTTAATAGCACGGCACAGTCATACCGATTTCCGATGCTCTCTGCGGCCCGCAGCATATCTTCCTCGGTATGAATGGTCAAACCGGAAAGCAGCTCTGCCTCGGGAATGTTGGGGGTCACCAGCAAGGCGAGCGGAAACAGCTCTTCCGTCAACGCCTGCACGGCGTCTGTTTTCAATAACGGCGCGCCGGAGGTCGCAACCATCACGGGGTCCAGAACCACATTGACTGCCCCGTACTGTCGCAATTTTTTCGCAATCACATGAATCAATTCGCCGGAGGCCACCATGCCGATTTTGACCGCATCGGGCGTGATGTCCTCAAAGATTGCATCCAGTTGCTGGCCCAGAAACGCTGTACTCACCTCCTGAATCGCGCGGACACCGGTTGTATTCTGTGCCGTCAGCGCCGTGATTGCACTCATCGCATAGACGCCCTGCATGGTCATGGTCTTAAGATCTGCCTGAATTCCCGCGCCGCCGCTGCAATCGCTCCCGGCGATGCTGAGTGCTGTGTGTTCCTTCATGTCATATCCTCCTTCCGCTCGTTTCTTATCCATCCATTCACTTTTCACTCTCTGCCATCTTCTGCGACAAGGCATAGAGCAGGCGGCACTCTGCCGCGATATCTGCCGCGGAGAAAATCGCACTGACCAGGGCAACGCCGTCGACACCGGTGCCTGCGAGTTCAAGCAGATTCGACTTGTTGATCCCGCCGATTGCGACCACCGGAATCGAAACTGCGTCACAGATTGCGCGGAGTGTCTCTTTTGTCACCAAACTTGCATCCGTCTTGGTGGATGTCGCAAACATGGCGCCGACGCCGAGATAGTCCGCGCCTCCCTCTGCCGCTGTGCGTGCTTCTTCGACGGTATGCACCGAGACGCCTATCATCATCTCTTGTCCGACCAGGCGGCGCACAGCGGCGACATCCATATCGTCCTGTCCCACATGTACGCCGTCGGCGTGGCAGCGAAGGGCAAGTGCGACATTGTCATTGATGAAAAAAGGCACTCGATACCGCTTGCAGAGCGAAAAGATTTCCTCGGCTTCCTGAAGAAACCGCTCCTCATCCAGCTCCTTTTCGCGGAGTTGGACGCAGGTTACCCCGCCCTGAAGCGCTGCCGCCACCTGTTCCGCGAGGCTCTGTTTTCCGACCCAGGCTCTGTCCGTCACGGCGTAGAGCCGCATCATCTCCTCAGTACACTTCATAGCGCGCGCCTTTCTCCAATGTCTCCGGTGTCATGTTGTAAATCGCATCAATAATGCCGTTCCGGTAAGTTGCATTGCCGTCGGTCTCGCGGCGTCTGTCATAGGCAAGCTCTCCGGCGTAGCCCATCGCAGCGACAGCCGCTGCCGCAGCTTCAAGCGCTTGCTCTCTGTTGACCGCGACAAAAGCCGCCGTCATCGCAGAGAGCTGGCATCCCGTTCCCGTGATCGAAGCCATCATCGGATGCCCGTTTCGGATGCAGTACGCCCGGCTGCTATCCGCCACAATATCAATCGCACCGGTAATGGCAATGACAGCGCCGGTTTTCGCCGCAAATGCCTTCGCGAAGGCGACCATCTCCGGCAGATTTTCGTCTGTCACTCTGTCGGCGACATCCGCATCCACGCCCTTTGTGGTGCCGCTGCCGAACGCTAGGGTTTTCATCTCGGAGATGTTGCCGCGAATCACCGTGAATTTTACTTCTTTCAGCAGCTGCTCTGCCGTCTCCGTTCGCAGCTTCGAGGCACCGGCACCGACCGGATCCAGCACAACCGGATGTCCCAGCGCATTTGCCCGCTTTCCCGCGAGCAGCATGGATGCTATGGTGCGCCGGTTCAAGGTGCCGATGTTGATGTTCAGACCCGCACAGAGCGCGGTGATTTCCTCGACCTCTTCTTCATCATCCGCCATAATCGGAGAAGCGCCGCAAGCAAGCAGCATATTGGCGCAGTCATTGACTGTCACATAATTCGTGATGTTATGCACGAGCGGGCAAGCATTTCTCACATTGGCAAACATAGTCTGAAACATATTTTTTCCTCCTCATCCATGAATCGCTTTCTGCATATGTCGCAGGAGTCCGGCTTTTTGCAGACTGTAAATCAGTATAGCGGCCAGAATCGCACCGCCAGCCGTAGAAATCAGAAACGAAATCACAAATACATAAAAGGCAAGCCCCGCAGCGCTCTTTCCCATCCAAACAATGGCAACCGGATAGGCGCAAAGACCGCCGAGCACCGCCGTGCCAAACACTTCTCCGAGCAGCGTTCTCGGGATACTCCCGGTCTTTGCATACACGATCCCGCAAAGCAGGGCGCCAAACATGCCGCCGGGAAATGCCAGGAGACTGCCGATTCCGAGCACATTGCAGATCAGAGCAGCCGCAAATGCCACAGCGAGACCATATCCGGGCCCCAGCAACACCGCGCAGAGAATATTCTCCGCATGCTACACCGGTGCGCATTTGCTCCCGAAAGCCGGAAACGAAAACAGACTTCCCAGTACCGCAACCGCACAGAACAGACCGGCCAAGGCCACTTACCGAAATTTGAACAAAAAACAGGAGGAAGCCACCGGCGGCATCCTCCTGTCAAAGTCACAGCGCGAAAGAGTTCCTACGGTGGCATTACCCACATCAGGTAAAAGGGTCGAAGGTCATCCTTCCTCTCAGCCTGTCACACAAGCTCCCCTCCTATTTCATTTTGTCTCAGTATACAACAAACCGTTGTACGGATACAAGTCATTCCGCACGCACCGGGATAACTTTCCGAAAGAGTAGCTGTCCGCCAATCCATGCAGTAATCGATAACCGCACTCTGTTCGGCTGATGGCACAGCTCCATTATTTTAAAACCGCCATAACACATATAACAATTGGGGTGCAAACGACACCTTCTGTCATCTAATCCAAGATACGAACGATGTTACATGTCTTACCTGTCGAGGGCATAGTATGACCGTTAATCAAAATATCCGGTCTCTTTCCCATTTCCCTGCAAGTATCGATCGAGATTTTCCGGATTAATTTCTTCAGCATTTAAACGATGGTAGGGAACACGATAGTACTGCTGATCCCGTCTCCTATACTCCTGCAATTGCTTTCTTTCTCCTTCACTGAGTGCCGCAGGATTCTTGTTTTCCAACTCGCTCCATTTGAGAGTATCAATAGACGAATCCTCTATGAGATGACCATGCTGATTTCCATTGAATTCAAAAATTTTGCTCCCGCTTAGCTCATCAGAGTCAAATGGTATAATCAACTGTTTTCTCGACGGAATATATAAAATGCCTTCCGCTACATTCTCCATTTCTTCCACTTGCAACTTGTCGGTATAATAAAATATTTTCAAGATACTTTCATTTTTTTCGGTCGGTGTTTGCATTTCGTAATGATTGCCTGCCAGAGCAAATGCTTCCAGCACCCCGTCTCCGTTGATATCTATCACACCGAACACTCCTTCGGGATATTTGGGATCTTTCCAACTTCCGTCGCGCAGTATCTGTCGGTAAGCCTCGACCGCTTTCTCATTCCGGCTCTTCTCGATCTTCTTTCCGCTCGTATCGACCTGGTTGCCGTCCGGTGTCGTCGTCGATACCAGCATCACGCCGTCCGCGCCCACATAGTAGGCGCCGTCGACCCACTGATTTGCCGCCATGCTGCCGTCGCTTAAAAAGTAGTAATACCGCCCGTCAAACTGCCGCCAGCCGTTTGCGATCACGCCGTTATCGTCTATGTAGTAGTACTTGCCGTCCAGCTGCATCCAGCCGGTCTTCATTCTACCGTCGTCCGCGAAGTAGTACCAGTTGTTGTCGATGAGGCGCCAACCGATCACAGGCTCGCCTGTGTCGTTGTTGTAATACCAGCTGCCGTCCTTGCCCTGATACCAGCTGTTCATATGGTATTTCTCCGGGTCCAGCTGAATCGTGAAGTTCAGCTCGGTCGGCTCACCCGCCTCGCCGTTCTGATTCATCGCATAGCACTTGATTCGGTAAGTTCCGTTTCGCCGGAAACTGAGCGGCTCCGCATAGCTCTGCGGGGCGCTGTCCGTGCTGTCCGGCGCCTCCGAAATCTCGTACCGAATCTCCTTGCCGCCCTTACTCTCGAGTTTCAGCTCCACCGGGTCCTGATACGTTCCCGATTCCTGCGACGCCGTGACCGTGGGGTTCAGTTCTTCCAGTTTCTCCTGAATCTTCGTGGCCTCGCCCGACTTCTCTGTCATCTTCCCGGCTGCTTTCTTCAGAACAGACACCGCATCCGTGTGCTGGTTGTTCTTCTCGTAAATATCTGCGAGCGCCAGATACGCCTCCGCTTTCTTCGGGCTTACATTCACTGCCTTCTCATAGAGAGAGACCGCCTCTGCCTCCTGTCCCGCCTGTACCGCCCGATTCGCTGCCTGTAGCGTCCGCGGATAGCGCGTGCTCTGATAGCCTGCAAACATCGCAATGCCGAGTACCAGTACGGCTGCAAATACCATGCCCGCGATTTGCTGCTTTTTCATAGCATTTCCCCCTTCACCGAAACACGGCTTTCTCAGTAGCTCAGATACTGCGCCAGCGCATAGCCGCGCTTGCCGTTATAAATCACCTCGTAAAAGCCGTTGTCTGCCGTCCTCACATAGCTGACCGAAGCGCCGAGCGGAATGTGCGCGAGATCCGCTCCCTTCGTGTCCGGCACGCTGCGAAGTGTAATATACTCTTTGCAGTTCACACAGAACATGGTCCGGTAGGTCGGACTTGGACTGGCGGTTGTCTCTACCGCGCCGACCGGCTTGTCCAGCCGCTCCGACTCGTCCGGCTGATAGTTGATGAGGTACGATGCGAGCGAATACCCTGTGGTCCCGTTGTAAATGACCTTGTAAAAACCGTTGTCCGCGGTCTCCAGCACGGTCACCGGCGCCGCAAACGGAATCTGCTTTACGGCGCGCGCCGCCGTGGTCGGCGATTCGCGCAGCGAGATCGACTGCGCGCAGTGCGAGACATACATGGTACGCGAGTAGTCCGCGGCTGCTGTGGCCGCCGCTGTCACTACCACCGGTGCAGCCGCCGCTGTCATGGGCGGTGCACCCTCTGTCGTGGGCGGTGCGCCCTCTGTCGCTGGCGTCGTTGCGGATGCCGCTGCCGCTGTCATAACCTCCGTCTCGGTCTCCGCAGCACTTGTTTCCGTCTCCCGGCGCGTTACCGTTTCCCGGGTCTCTGTCTGTAGTGCCGCCGCCTCAAAGCGCTTCTCCGGTTTCTGACTCGCAATCAATACGCCCGCCACAATTCCAACGGCCACAACGCCCGCCGCCGCGAGCGCCACGATATGCGTTCCGCCCTTTCCTTCTGCCATTTTGTTTGCTTCCTCCCTGTTATTTTGTTTCATTGATGCGGTGTACTTCGCCTTTTACAATCAGCTCCAAGGTCATCGGCACGACATCCTTATTCTCGCGCCAAATGCTTTCCATCTGCGCCGGATCCACCGGATTGCCGCCGTGACCCGCCTCAATCGTGAGACTCGGGATACCCATCTTCGAGATGGCCCAGTCCTTATATCCGGCTGTGTCGAGCGCCTGAAAATTGCCGTCCAGGCGGTAGCCGGTCAGTTCTGCGGTTCGCTTTGCGAGGGCCAGGGTCATGTCGCGAAGCGCCCCCTCCTGCCCGAAGTTCCAGTAAATCACTTCGCCCTGCGTGTGGTAACTGAGAGTCGCGTCAAATTTGACCCGCCGGGTCAGATCGGCGAGCGCCTTCGACTCAATCTCACACTCCGGCGCCGTTCCCTTATAGTGGTCCGCCGAGGCGTGACCGAGGTGATCGTTATAGGACTCCCAGAGCGCGTCAAAGTTCCGGTTCAGATCGACACCGTTCGCATTCGATTTCCACTGTTGCAAATAGCCCGTCGTGAGCTGCTTCCCGTCCTTTGCCGCGATGTTCCGGACCGTCTCCCGCACAGCCTCCGTGTGAATGCCGTCCATGCCGAGCTGACTTATGCTGATGCCGTCCGGATTTGCCATCGGAATAAAGTGAATCTCCGTGTCCGCGAGCAAATCTCTGACTAAGGCATCGCGGAAACTGTCGTTTTTCTGTTGTGCCGCAAGCAGTCCCACAGACTGCCGCATCACAAGTTGCACTGTGATATACTCCCGCGCGTGAATGCCACCGAAGACCAGTAGATGATGCTTTGCCTCCGGATTCCCGATGCGGAGGTCATAGAGCTGATTGCCGTCGACTGTCTTTCCGAGCACATCAACCCGCAGCGCGCTTCCTGCCTGCTTTTGCAACTGACTCAGATCCCGCTGAAATTCCCCGTAGGTATAGAGGCTGCTCTGAAAGCAGAGATATGTCTCCGCATCCAGCGCTTCCGTCGGTGCTTCACTTTTTTCCGCGGTTGATGCGGGCGCTACGACACTCTCGTTTACGGCGGAGGTCGTTTCTGCTGCGCTGCCGCCTGCCGCCGCAGTGCTTGCCGCGCCGCTCTCCGTCACAGTGGCCGCATGACTTGCAGCGAGTGTATTTTTCTTCACCTTGGCCGCCACCATCGTTTGTCCTACTGCTTTGACCTCCTGCGATTTTGCGCCGCACGCCACACTCGCCGTGATACAGCAAAGAAACAAGACCCCCACAAACCTCTTTTTCATGACGCATCCCCTTTTCTTATCTGCTTGTCTATGCCGCAATGATACTTGACCGTTTGGCGCAGCCCCTTTGCCGGCCTCTTCTCATCTTGTGGCCGAAAAATCCGCCTCTCGGAACTTTAACCCGTATCCTGCGCCGTTTTTCAGCCGGGCATAGAGATTAAAACCGGCCCTATGCCCAGAAACGAGGCATCAAACATCGCCTTCCGAAAACCGCGCTGTGAATCAGATTTTCTTTGATTACTGACGCTGAACTTCTCGGAATCGTCAGCCCAGGTCATAGGCAGCTGCCTTTTCTGCCGAGAGCCACCGGCTCTCCGGGTACAGAACCGCGCGGCACCTGCGGTGCGCGCTCGAGAGGGAGAGCACTTCTCGCGCGATATAATCGCCTGCCTCTGTGCGCTCTACCGCGATTGCGCGTTCCGGCTCCCTTCCTTCCGCAAATCGGAGCGGCAACAGAATATCACAGACATTCCGCGCAACATCATAACCGGGCAGTGCCACCCCCCGGTTCCAGCGAAACTCCCGCAGACTGCGGTTCACAATCTGGCCAAACGCCCGCTTCATCGCCTCCGATACTTCCGGTACCTCTTCGATTTGTTTGCCTAAGTTCATGAAATACCGTTTTCGCGCCGCATTTTCCGGATGCAGTGTATAGACTTCTTCCGGTGTGCTGTCCCCGCTTGTCAGCATCTCCCGCATGCAAACGCCCTGTAAAAATTCGAGCGGGAGTCTCTCCGTCTGCTCCGTGAGAATCCGCCGGTAATCGCAGTACAGCGCCGCGCCGTCCGACAAAGCCTGTATCTCCGGAAGCTCATATGCGGCTGCGGGCGGAAGCGCTTCGAAATGACGGGAAACATCTTCAAACGCCTGTGTCCCGACTGCCACAAAACTCTCGAGATTCCAGCGCGGACCGGTCTTCAAAAGATTATTTTTAAAGAACGCATAAATCGGTCTGAAATCCGCTGTGACAAGCCCGGTATGGCAGATTCCGTACTGCACATCTTGATAGCCGGGCAAGGTTTCCCGGCAATGCCGGAACTTATTTTCCGCGTATATCCGGGAAATATAGTTCTCCATATATCTGCCGAAGACGGGAGCCGTTACCGCGACAGGTAAGACTGTATCTCCGTAGTTCCAGGGCTCCGGGCACAGAAGCTTCACGAGTCTCTGTAACCTCTCGCTCGAGACCTTTGCGAAAGCGTGCGAATCTCGCAGAGCAGCAGCGGCAGGTGCCTCCGAAGCCCTCCTGTCTTCGGGGATGCGCTCTGCCTCAACTTTCCGCGGTGCTTGTCCGGACGGTTGCTCTTCACGATGCAACCGAACCACAGGATAGAGACTCTTACCGTTGGTGGACGCCTTCATCCGAACGTCGAGCAGAGAGGGAAACTGTTTTAAAAACAGGATGCCGTCAGCAGTGCCGTACTCCTTAGAATCCACTCCGTTTTGTTGCAAGAATTCGAGAAAAGACTTCGCGGCTCTCCAACAGTTTTCCTCTAAGGAAAACTGTTGCGCTCGTTTCAAAATTTCTTTTTCAAGGCGTTCTCTCACACGATCGTCCAGAACAAATTTCGGCCTTTCCGGCTCGCTCTCGCAAGCCGCCGTGCTTTCTGTCCTGCGGGAAACGCTTATCGCAAAGCGACGAAGCCGCACCAAAGTCTTCGCTCTTTTCTCGGACGGATCGGAAAATTTCAGCTCAATCTGTTCCGCAAACTGCTGCAAAAATAAATTCAGCTGGATGAAGCCATACTCTTTATAGTTGATGCCCGCCGCAGCCACAGCGTTTCCGACCTGTGTGATATCAATCCATTCGCCCTGCTCCAGCGACAAATTTTGCAAAATGGCCCGAAGCAGCTTGGTCAAAACCGGCTTCTTTTCATCCGGGACCTTGCCCTCCTGCCAACTCTTTTGACGTATTAATCGACGGTACTGCCGCAAAATAACATAGCTTCTTTCCGGCTCTCCCGCCTGTGTGGCAGCACTGTCCGTGATGACGATATCCTCCGGAAAGGACTTCAAAAAGGCGCGCAGCGTCTCTATGCCATATTCTTGATATCGAATCCCTGCCTTTTGCAATTCCTGTTCGAACTTGTCCGTGCCGACCCAGCCGTAATCATGCGTTTGGAGTTTCAACAGCGCCTCACAGAGCAAAGGGCGCAGTTTTTCCCGCTCATTCTCTTTCACACAACTCCCCCTCTTCCGTCCCGCGCTCTTGCAGAATGCCTGTTTTTTTCTTATATTTTAGCGCGTTTCTTCATAATTCTTTCACATTTACCTTACTTCCTGTACCGACTTCCGTCAAGTTGTAAGGCCGGAAATGATTGTATACCTGCTGTGAGGCGAAAAAGCACAAAAAAGGCAGCCTCCTTATCGGGCTGCCTTGATTCCCCAAATTATTTCCGCCGTAGAATATATAAATCCATGTATTTTAAATCTTCCCCCACGGGGAGTGGTGCAAGCTGTGCCTGCAAATAGCTCTCTTTATCGCGCACCGAGGCACTGAAAATATAATTGTAGCCGAGATCGAAGAGATAGGCGGGGCAGAGCTCATTGCTCGGGCCGTAAATGCCGCGAATCTCTGCCTTCTCACAGCAGGCCAGGATATCCCGGTAACTGTCATTGACGATCGTGCATCCCGTCATAATTACCATATCCAGAGTCTTTAGCACCTCCGCATAGTCGATGGCGCTCTTCCCGAGATGCCAGTGAATCCCCTCCGGATAGACTTTCATGCCCTCTCTCCCGATACGGTAATTCAAAAGTCCTTTTTCCGGCCGCAAATCAAAGGCATGAAACTCCTCGCATTTTCCGAGGAAAAACTGATTGTAAAGTCCATAGCCTATAATACCGACTTTCTTGCCCGAAACATCATAGGGAAACTGCAGTCCCGGCTCACGCACAATACCCTGCTCCGTAAGACGCTCGGCGGTGTTGAAGGGCTTGCTCATCAAATTCAACAGTGCGACAAGCGGCTCTCGAAGCGTCTCATCATCCGCCGCAAAAAAGTTCTCAATCACCTGATTAACCGGCTTTCCGAGCTCTTTTGACAATACCGCCTGATACGCCTCCGGGCTCTTCTCCTTACCCACGCGCAAGCACTGCGAGACCCGGCCTCTCGTATCGGCACACATGAACCAGCGGTACTCAAGGATAAACTCATCCAAAACCGGCATTTCTTCCCGCTCTGTTTCGTAGCGCTTCCCGAGCCGTTCATAAACTTCTCTTAAATCATCGTTCATCGTATCACCTCATTCACAATAAGCTTCACCGCAAATCATGCCGCACTGTTTTCCGGGACAAAACCTAACCGGAATTTCAATGCCCTGTCTGCGTCAACAAATAACCAGTTAAATATAACTAATTATAGTTTATCGCATTGCGTTGCATCTTTCCACCGGAAAATCAGTGCGCATCGATAAAAGTTACCGCATCAAAAAGACAGCCCCTCACTTTTGTAAGAGGCTGTCTCGAATGGAACATGATCGGTTTTCCGGATGCTCAAGCCTGCGTTTTAATTGCGAGCCATGCCTTCCTGAGCGCGATATAAGAAATCACAAAGTTCGCAAACCAACCTGCCGGAACCGCAAGCCAGACAAACGCGATGCCAAAGCGCGGCGCAAACAGTAGCGCAACCGCGAGGCGAATCGCGAGATTCACCAGATTCGCGATGAGGAACGGACACATCTTGCCGAGTCCGCGAAGCACGCCGTCCGTCGCCATTTTAATTCCCATGAAAAGAAAGAAATAGCCGAGCCATTTCATGTACTCTCCGGATACCCGATACGCGAGTTCCGTTCCGTCTTTTCCCAAAAACAGCGCGGAAATGCGGGTGTGCAAGCTTTCAATGATAAGAAACGCCAGGAGCGCAAAGCAAACATCCAGCAATATCGCGGCGCGGTATCCTTTTCGGATCCGCTCTGTCTTCCCGGCGCCAAGGTTCTGGGAGACAAAGGGCGAGACCGCATTGCCGATGGACACAAAGATCAACGAGAAGACATTCTCCACCCGCATGGTAGCCGCATAGCCCGCGAGCGCCTGGGTTCCGAAGGGATTCACAACCGCCTGAACAAGCATCATCCCGACAGAGACGGTCGACTGCTGCAGGACCGACGGGACCGCGATACCTAACATGGACTGTAATTCCTGCCAGTCAAAGCGTCGAAAACTGCCCTGATAGCGCTTCATCCGGATCAAAAAAAGAAGAAGCGATAGCACTGCGGAAATCCCCTGTGCGATTAAGGTCGCGAGCGCTGCGCCGAACACGCCGAGTCCAAGCCCTGCCACCATCCAAAAATCCATCCCTATATTGAGGAGCGAGGAGAAAATCAGAAGTCCCAGCGGAATCCTCGATTCACCGATGGAGGTAAACATGGTAGAGAGAATGTTGTACATAAACAAAAACGGAAAGCCCGCAAAATAGATGCGAAGGTACAGCGAAGCCGTGTCCAGAATGTCCAGGGGCGTCTGTAAGCCCCGCAACATCCGCTTGGAAAAGCAAAAACCGATGACGCCGAGGCATATACTGAGCAGCAAAAAACTGATGAGCGAAGTCGACACAATGGTCTTCATCTTGTCGTATTCTTTGGCGCCGAAATGGCGACTCACCAGCACGCCCGCGCCGACACCGGCACCGAGTGCCACACAGATAAAGACATTTGTGAGCGCCGCACAGGCCCCGACCGCCGCGAGCGCAGAGGAACCCACAAAACGGCCGACTATGATAGAATCGGCCATGTTATAGACCTGTTGAAAGAAACTGCCGAGAATCAGCGGCATCGCAAAAACGGTCAGCGCCTTGAGCGGCGCATCTGTGATCAAATATTCATCTTTTGACATAAAGTATTTCTCCCCGCTTCTACCGAGGCCCCGCCACTTTTGTCTATGCCTCCGCCCCCTTAGCCGGAAGTTTTGCCGTGGCTCGCTTCATCCGGATTATAACATAAATCAAAACCACAAGTTCTGTGACGGGCGTCACAAGACGGATCGCGAACGGCGCAAGCAAGACGGACAGAGTTAAAATCTTTATTCCCTTGCCCTTCTCGCCGTTGTAGAAGAACATCGGAATGATTGCAAATACCAGGAAGCTCCGGATATGCCGTACTCAGCCACAAGGCTGGCGATCGTGCGTCCATCCTGAATGTGCGCACGAGCAACTTTTCGTCTGGTTTCGTCTGATATTCGAGTCATGTATTTTTCTCCGCTGCTGACATTATAATCTATCGGGCAGAGGTGTTACAAAATCACTGTACTACCACATCGTCATATTAAGTAAAATGGCAGACAGCCATTGAAGAAAAGCTGTCTGCCATTGCATTTAATTAAGATCTCATTGTATCCTGCGATAACACGCCATAGCCTGTTTTCAGCCATAGCCAGAAAAGAAGCAGTCCAACGGTGCAAATCACACTGCCGAAGTAAAATGCAGCAGATAGATTCCAATCCGATAGGGCGCCAAACACCAGATTGGTTCCAATGGCAATCCCATTCACCAGCATACCGCACACACTGAGTGCAGTGGCTCGGTTCCTGCTTGTGATCTGCCGGTTCTGGAGATCTGCCAGGAGGGGCTGAAACAGTGTGTTGGAGAGACGCAAGATCAGCACGCTGATGACAGACGGCAGTGCAAGGGATGTAGAGCCCAGTACCAAACAGGAAATCGCCGCAAGAACACAAAATAGAGCGAAAGATCGGTGAACACCTACCCGTCTGGTAAAGGCGGCAGAATATGCTCCCAACAATCCCAATAGGGTGACTACAATTGATTTTAGTTACATTATAGAGTTGACAACAGGCACAAAACTATGACACGATATTGATTTATATTTATAATTCATATTTGCATTGAATTATTACATCACATCTATTAAAATGTAAGAGCAGAGTTTATAGAACTCTTACAGTCCATATAGATGAGGTGATGAAATATGCAACCAATTTTTACAATGCAATATGGAGAGTTTGCGGTCGCAGATTATCTATCAAAGAAAATAAAAGGCGTTTCAGTATTTATCCCTGCGTCAGCACAGGAAAAAGGAATTGATTTGTTATTATATCGACATGACCATGGTGTCAATAAATCCAATGCTATTCAAGTGAAAATGTCGAGAACTTATTACAACGAAAAGAAAGACTCTGGTTTTCCATATTATCTATGGTTTAACCGTTTCCTAATTCAGCCTAATGCAAGTTGGTATATTTTAGTTGGTATATACGCGAAACGCCCCGACAATGCCGAAAAAGCAAAGGCCTATAGTCCTTTTTGGGATACGATTATGTTAGCATTTACAAATAAGGAGATGTCCTTGTTTATGTCAGAAGTCAAACAAAAAATGGATCCGACAAAAGATGATAAAATGTTTGGGTTCGGATTTGATGATACTAAAACAATCCACCAAACGAGGGGCTATACCGAACTTCGTGATATGAGTAATTACCTTATAGAGAATAGATTAGAAGAAATCAGAAATTCCTTTACATAAAAGGTGTGATTAAATGATGACATATACAACATTAACTGGTTATCTATCCGCTATTGAAAATGATAATTTTGGAGAATGGATAATTGACAGAAAAAATAAAGGTACTTTAGAGAATCCTATTCAAATGCCTTACGTAACCTATTCAAATATGGTAGACCATTTCATAGAAGATGTTTATGACTTTGTTTCTAAGCACCCAGAATACGAATTAAACCGTTATCACGATATTTTAGAAACAAATAACATTAAATGGGAAAAGGAATCCATGCAAAATACGGATGTATCTTCATTGGATGGGAAATGTGTTGTTGCATTGCTTGTGGGAACTGTTCGGGCAGAACGATTTTGCGATGGTGTACTACTCTCATTTTTCAAAAGTGGTGTAATAAAAAAATGGCTTTTAAGACTGAAAGAAATAGATGAAGAATAATAAAAAGAGTCTTGACTAACAAATGGTCAAGACTCTTTTTATACTATTGAGATACTAAACTTATGGCGAGTTATGGAGAGATAGTATGAAATATGGAAAGTAGAAATCCTCAAAATGTAATACGGGTAACACTTTGGGAGAGCTACGGAAAAATAGGGAAGGTGTTAGTTAATCTTTTAGAAATTGTTCGCTGGAGGAATGCTACCCATTCCTAACCGTCGACGCAACATATTTCAAGGTTCGCGAGAATAATCGCGTCATCTCAAAAGCCCTGATGATTGCTTACGGCACAAACGAACAGGGACACCGCGAGATTCTGGGTTTCGCCGCCTATAGAAACGAGTCAAAAGACACTTGGCAGGGCTTCCTGAAAAGTCTGAAAAAGCGCGGACTCAAAGGTGTACTCATGATTACCTCTGATGCACACGAAGGCATTATTCATGCAATCGGCGCGGTCTTTCCCACTGTGCCTTGGCAGAGATGCAAGTTTCACTTTTCTAGAAATAATGCAGACAAAACACCGAAAAAGTTTCAGACGGGAATCCGTGCTGAATTGCAGGAAACGTTTGCCTGCAATACGCTAAAAGACGCCAGGAACAAAAAGAATCAGATCATTCAGGAGTATCAGGATATAGCTGAAACAGCAATGTCCTGCCTTGATGAGGGGGTTGAAAATGCCATGACCGCCATGATACTCCCACTAGGAATGCAACGATTCTTCCGTACTTCGAATGCTGTTGAACGACTCAATAAAGAGCTGAAGCACCGTTCACAGGTCATAGAAATCTTTCTAAACGAGGAGTCTCTTATCCGATTGATGGGTTCCGTTCTGATAGAGCAGAATAGTCTGAGTCAATCGGGGAAGGTTATCTTCAAAAAGGAGTCCTATGAAGCTTTGTTGACTTCAGATGTCCAGGAAAAGCTTTTGGTTATTGCAAAGGAACAGGCGACTATGCTGGTCGCCTGTTTCGACTTATACCTGAAGTTAATTTACACACAAATATGGACTCGACCAGTAAATCACGGAAAATACGATTGTCAGACCTAAATCTTTTAACTTCCAGTGTTGTTCCATGAGATTTCCTTTCTATTTTCCTTGCTGTAATTCAACAAGGTGTGCATATAGACCGCCCTTTTTCATCAGTTCAACAGGTGTACCCATCTCACTGACCTTGCCGTCGTCCAGAACCACGATCTTATCAGCATTTGCCACTGTCCTCATGCGATGGGCAATCACCATGACCGTCTTATTCTTCAGCAACACCGACAAGGCATCCTGCACCAGTGTTTCACTCTCGGCATCCATAGAGGCGGTTGCCTCATCAAGCAGAACAATGGGAGCATTTTTCAGCAGAGCGCGGGCAATCGAAATGCGCTGACGCTCGCCGCCGGACAGGGCGCTGCCGTTTTCCCCGATATTCGTCTGATACCCTTGGGGCAGGCGCCGGATAAATTCCTCGCATTGGGCAGCTCTGGCCGCAGCCATAACTTCCTCATCGGTGGCATCGCCCCGTCCCAGCCGGATATTCTCCATGACAGTCTCATCAAAGAGCATGACATCCTGGAACACAATGGCATAGTTCTTGAACAGCGTTTCCGGTTCTACTGTTCTGACATCCACGCCGCCCAGGGTAATGGTCCCGGAGTCCGCATCCCAAAAACGGGCCGCCAGTTTAGAGGCGGTGGACTTACCGCTGCCGGACGGACCTACCAGTGCCGTGACCTCACCTTGTTTTGCCACAAAGGACACGCCCTTCAAAACCGGCTCCTCATTGTAGGAGAACGCTACATTCTTAAACGCAATGTCGTAGCCCTTGTTATTGCAGACATTGGTGCCGGTCTGCTCCGGGGTCGCATCGATCTGCTTCATCCGCTCGACGCTGACAAGGGCAGAGAACACCTCTGCCATCAGCATGAAGCAACTGGTGAAGGGGTCGTAAATGCGTCCGGCAAAAAGCAGGAACAGAATGAACATGGGGATGGACAACGAGCCGGCCGTCACCAGAATACCGCCCACCAGCATGACCGCCACAAGGCCAAACCGAAGGATAAATTGAGCTGTGGTCGTAGCAGCACCGGGAGCAATCTCGTTGCGGAAGGAACACTTCACCACCTTATCCAACTTCTTTTCCAGCCCCTCCAGGTATTCTTCTTCACGGGAGCAGGATTTCAGCTCCCGGATGGTATCAAGGTATTCCTGCACGCCGTCATAGGCAGCTCTCTTGGCATCCATGTTGGCGCTCTCGGCATTGGACTGGGCTTTCTTTGCCGCAAAGACTACCAAGGCTGCCACAGGCACCGGCACTACGATGCAAAGGCCCATCCGCCAGTCAAGCACCAGCAGGCCGATAGCCGTTATCATGAACATGAAAATCGTTCCAAAGAGCTGCGGGATCGCATTGGAAAATACGCGCTCCAGAGACGTACAATCCCCCATAATGGTGGTAGTCAGGTCAGAAAGATCGCGCTGTCCAAAGAAGGACAGCGGAAGTTTCCGAAGCTTCTCTGCCAGGACAATCCGGCGATTGGCGCTTTCCTCATACGCCACGGTATAAGTTTTGTTGTACTGGAGCCACTGGGTCAAAAACACAATGATAAACATGGTTACTGTACCGCAAATAAATAAGGCTGCATGATCCCGCATACTGCTTTCCTGCCCGGAAATCACATTCAGCAGTTCCCATATCACCATGACCATCAGGCTGACCGGAGCAATCAAGCACAGCGTGCTGAGGGTAGTGGCCGCAATTCCTTTGTTCAAATCTCTTGATCCCGGATCGCTCAGGGCAAACATTCGTTTCAGCATACTTTCACCTCATTTCCAATGTGCCATTTGGTCGTCTTTGTATAGTTGCTCCACATCTTGGCGTATTCGCTGCCCTGTTTCACCAGCGCGCCGTGCGTTCCGCTTTCCACCAATTCACCCTGCTTCATTACCAGAATGAGATCAGCGTCTTGAATGGCGGAGAGCCGGTGTGCGATCATAATGACCGTCTTGCCCTTGACCAGCCCCTCAAAGGCTTTCCGGATCTGCTGCTCGTTCTCCGGGTCAGCGTAGGCGGTGGCCTCATCTAACACCACAATCGGAGCGTCTTTCAAAATGGCGCGAGCAATCGCAATGCGCTGTATTTCACCGCCGGAAAGATAGACGCCTTTACCGCCCACCACGGTATCGAGGCCATCCGGGAACTTCTCCAGAATGTCATCACACTGGGCCAGATGCGCCGCCTGCAAGACCTCCTCCCGTGTGGCGGAAGGTCTGCCCGCCCGGATATTTTCCAGAAGGGTGTCCTTGAACAATTTGGGGTCCTGGAATACAAAGGCAACCATCTTCATCAAGTCAGCATGAGGAATATCCCGAATGTCCACACCACCGATCTTGACTGTCCCCTGCTGCACATCGTAGAAACGGGGGATCAGGCTGGCCGTTGTACTTTTGCCGGAGCCGGAATGCCCGACCAATGCGGTAGTTGTTCCGGCCTTGGCTGTAAAGCTCAAATGGGATACCGCCGGATATTCCGTATTTTCGTATACGAAGATCACATCCTCAAAGGAGACATCGTAAGTCTTTGGATGTTTTGGTACAGAAGTCTCCGCCTGCGGTTCGGCAGTCAAGATCATGTCGATGCGGCGCATAGACTCCTCAGCCTGCATCTTGTAGCTGGTCATATACATGATCTTGTTAAGCATAACTGCACAGGCAGGAGAGAAAATCACATAGAACAGAAAACTTTGCATAAAGCCAATCAGGTCGTTGGAAACGAACCCGATAATAAGCGCCGTAGGCACCAGCACCAGGAAGCTGGAATTGATGACTGCGTTAAACGCCACCATTCCCTTTTTGCAGGACATCGTGTAATCCAGAGCAAACTTCCGGTAGGATTTGATGGCGTCGTTAAACTTGGTGATAGAGTGCACTGTCTGTCCGAACACCTTGACTACCGAAATGCCCCGGATGTACTCCACCGCCTCATGGTTCATCGTTTCCAAAGAGTCCTGGTAGGTCTGCATGAATTTCATGCTGTCCTTCCCCATGAGGGACCCCTGCAAGAAGAAACCGACGCCAAAGAGTAGCAGGAGAGGGATACCTACACGCCAGTCAAAGACCAGCATCAGCACCAAACTCACGATCATCGTGACCTGCGCTCCCACCAAGTCGGGGAGCTGGTGAGCGATGAAAGTCTCAGTCTGAAAACTGTTGTCGTCAATAATCTTCCGAAGTTTTCCGCTGGGATTGGCGTCAAAGTACCCCATCGGCATCTTCGCCAAATGTTTCAACGCTGCCATCTTTAGGTTTTTCTCCGTGTGAAATGCCACTACATGAGAGCAGAGCAGCGCCGAAAAGTAAAGGACCAGACCGATCAATTCCAAACCCAGGGCAAGCAGGCCCCAGCGGACAAGGCTGTTCGTGTCTAAAGGTGTCCCGGCAAATACGCCCACCAAGTCGCGCGCCGCAAAGTAAACGCAGAGGAAAGGGCCAAGGATAAAGACTGAACTGATACCGGATAGAATGCGAGAAACGGTGAGTAGCCCACGATGCTTTCCTGTGAACTCCATCAATCGCTTAATCCCGCCGGATTTTTGTTTCATGGATACAAGACCTCCTTATCATTTTCGATTAGCAATCGCTAATCTTTTGATTTTAGTTTACTGCTTTAGGTCGCTTTCATCTACGACCTATAAGGTATATTATGCTCCAATCAGATCAAACAAAAGGAGCAAACCCGCAGCCCCTCGCCCAGCAGGTTGAAGCCTGCACAGCAGACGATGAGGCAGATGCCCGGATAAATCAGCCCTACGCCCGGGAAAGCAAAGCCGGACACCGGCATGACAAGAATAAAATTGATGATGCGTTTGGTAATTCTTTTTGCGGTCCCTCCCGCAATCCGCATAGTACATCTCTCCAAACATTAGTTAGTCTATGCTAATCCATGGTCAAAAAAAGCAGCCGCGGTTCAGCGGCTGCTCCACAGCGTACTCACCATTGGCACATCAATAATGATAGCTGCTCCAATCAGATCAGCAGTATTTGTGTCGGTACGCCTGCGGCGTCACACCCATAACAGATTTGAAAGCGGCAGAAAACTTACTTTGATTTTCATATCCTGCCGCACTTCCAATCTCTCCGATGCTCAAAGCCGACTCCGAAACCAACAGTTCGGCAGCGGCCTCCATGCGTTTCGTCTTGACAAAAGTGCCGATGGACGCTCCGGCGATAGACTTGAAGCATCTTTTTAAGCTGGACTCTGCCAGTCCGAACATACAGGCCAAATCCTGAATGGTATCTTTGGTAAAGGGATTTTCTATGATGTACTGGTAAACCTCCTGTGTCCGTTTAGAGATGTCTGCAGAAAACTGCTGCGGCCGGCAAACTGCGCTGCCATCCAGGAGACTTAAAAACAGCAGCAATTCGATGACCTTGATCCAAAAGTATGGAACCTGGATACGCTCATCTACCGAGTACAGTTCGCTGAAAATATGGTCGATTTCGTGCTTAGATTTGATGATAAGGGAGCGACCATCCGTACACAATCGCTCTCTAATCTGTTCCAGACTGATGTGAGCTTGCTGAAATCCCTGATCTAAAGTTTGCTGTGCTATTTCCATTTCCAGCAATACAGTGATGCCTCGATATTTCTTGAGAGGAATTCGGGAACCAAGGAACACCTGTTTATCTTTGGAGAGGTAATCCACGCAAAGGTCGCCTTCGCCTAAAAAGCTGACTGAGCCACCTTCCGGTTCACACTCATAGCAACCTTCCAGGCAATGATTGATTTGCAAGAAGTCTTTTTCAAATCGAATAGGACGAAAACAGGAGTCCATTTTCAAATCGTTATAGGTAATTTGAATGCCAGGCGCTACCTCAAAACGCCGCATCGTTCCTTCGCCTGACTCATTTCCTTCATGCAACACCGTTTGAATATTCTCGACATCATTTTTTGTTGTATATATGTTATGAAACGCAAAAGTACCGCTCATAAAAGACTCCTCTCTCGATTGTCTAAAACAATTATAAATTCTTTAGAGAGGAAAACAAATCCTTATATGCGAATTATAAAATGAAGATGAAGCACATATCACATCATTCCCAGTGCATCCTATGAACAATAGAATGTAATAGAGTGATGTGATATGCCGAATGTAAAAGATTGCCCTGGATTTGAAACCTTCGGAGCAGACGTTCAGCAGGCACGTGAAGCTGTGAAAGCGTGCCGGTTGTGATGCAGCTCATCCGCATTTGCAAGCTGCCCGCAGAACGCTGCTTCAACCCGGAAAGCTGAATATCCACAGGCATCAGTTCAACGCCTTCTGCATGGTGCGGAATACCTTCTCCGAGGCGTATAGGCTGATCCATCAGAATTTTGCCCATTGCATCCGACAGTGTAAATGGCAGCTTGTCCGGTTGCGGATTTCCCAAGCTGATTGTCAGGCTTCCTTGTGGGGTAGGTCCCCGTCGATCAGAAGCACTTTCTTTCCGGCCTGTGCCAGACTTATTTCCAAGTTCGCACAGGTTGTTGTTTTGCCAACGCCGCCTTTCCGGTTAGCGACGGCGATGAAGTGACGGCCCTTTCTAATGCCGGAATCTCTGAAACAAAAAAAGCATCCAGCTATTTGTTACTGAGTGCCTGTATTAGAATCGTATTTAATTGTTCGGATTTGGTCAGATTATGCCAAACTCTCCAGCGAAAAATCAGGTGTCTGAGAGTGCCAATATTCCGGCAAAATCGGAAGATCATCATACCTCCACTTGGCATACTTTTCATCATAGGCTTTCGGCTGGGAAAGTTCCACCAGATGCCCCACACACCAGCTGATAAGATAGCCATTGCCCTTCATATAACCATCCCCACGCTGATTTGCCCCAATCACCTTTGAGAGGCTCATGGCAACCGAGGGCTTTTCCGCTAATACAAGCTTCATTCGATACTGCTCCTTTCGCAAAAAATTAGCAGCCATGCACCGAAGCGCATGACTGCTATGTAAGGAACGGTATTCTGTTTTTGGTCTACAAACTGAAATTTGACTTGCCTATTTTCTTAAAATCTCATGTGGAGCTTCTATTTCATTTGCCAAGGTATGCTCTGTTAATTCTGACATCAATTTCAATTTTTTATTAATCAATGGTCGCATACAATTAGGAACATGTTCCTGATGCGCTCTGTGGATTGCTACACATTCCTTACAGTTTCCGTGATAACGACAGGCTTTCAGGCAAGGACAGTGATCTTTGTCTTTATACTCCTCACGAAATTCCGCTGCAAATTCTTCTTGCAGTCTCAGCCCCTCGACACGGTTTCCCTTATGAAATTCTACCATTGCATCCAGTTCTTTCTGGTTCCCTTCAATCTTCATGTTATTATAGCGCCTCCATTTCAACTATTCCTCATTTTCTGATAAATTCCGAGTTTTTACGCTGTTTTTACTTTTTATTTTATCAGATATCGCCTACAGATTCCATAGCTTCATAGCTCAAAATCGTTCATTCAAAAACCATTTGGCTATGTAAAGGTGAACGCAGCGGTCGATGACCGTCTTTTCTACCGGCTGCAATCCTTCCTTGCCACCCACAATCAGCTCGCACTGAGACAGGATGAAATCTGCTTTCAAGGCAATCGGATTATCCTCTTCCGAATAATTCGCGTTGATGTCCATCGGGTTGATATACTGCGTGCTGGAAGGGCTGATTTTAATGACCTGCCCCTCAAATTTCTGCACCAGTGCCGTGTACTCGGCTTCCGGATCGCACACGATTACATCGTCATCCGTCACCAGGAACGCATTGGCAATTTCACGCTTGGCAGAGAAAGATTTATCGGAACCGGGGGGACCCAGAATCAGCCCATTGGGGTTCCTGAGCTTTTTCCGGTCAACCATAATTAGGTTGTTGGACAGCGCATTCAGCCCATAGTACAGAGCCTCTACAGAAGAACGTCTTGCCTGCCTCCTGTTACAACCGGATCAAACCAAACTCCCGGTTCTCAAACACCTCCATCATCTGCCTCGACTGTCCGCCATGACTGCCCACATCGGTGTCATGGGTCTTCTGATTGAAATCCGTCATACCTGTTACCTCCTACTCAAATTTGTCTCGCCGGATTTCGGGCGAAAAAATAGAGCCTCGACCCATTCTCGTTTTCAAAGAATGAGCCAAGGCTCTATGTAAATCAGTCAAGTATGTGTTCGTCCGTCGATGGCAAAATTGGACTTCATTTGCTCCTATTGTCCACCAGTAATTTGGCCACTATAACCCATAATTTTCCATTCAAATTCATCAAAACCGAACAGTCGAACAGAATTTTGGGCATGAAAAAACCCCGGAAGCATGTGGCTTCCGGGGTTTTCGTGTATTTTGAAATCTCGATTATCTCTTGGAGAACTGCGGTGCACGGCGAGCTGCCTTCAAGCCGTACTCACCTATCCTTGATCCAAAAAGTCCAGTATTCATGCGGGTTTTCGGGCTTCCCTCTCTTAGTAAACCCATAGGTAAACCCACGAAATCGAGGAATTTTTGGTGCAATTTAACGCAGCCCGAATGCGGCATTCACAACGCTGCTTAATTTTTCAAGTTTATTATACTTGACTTTCGCATAGATGTCCATAGTCGTTTTGCTGTTCTCATGGCCTGCCAGATACTGCACCGTCTTAGGATCAACACCTTTGTAAATCAGATTGGTGATGTAGGTGTGCCGCAGCATGTGCGGAGTCACCTTGAAGTCCATCGTATACACCAGCTTGGGATTGTTCGGCTGATGCTCACCAAGCCTTGGCTTTATTCTATGCTTGATGGACTGTCCATTTACATAGGTGTAATAACAGCGTTCTGCGGTAGAACGGACTGTTATGTACTTCCAGACCCTCACAAACTGTGTTTCCGTCAAAACAGTTCCCCTCGAATTCGAGATCACATATTCCGATTCTGATTTTTCCCTTTCTTCCTTGAGACAGGCTACTAGGCATTTGGGAATCGGAACATCTCGCTTTGCTGCCGGTGTCTTCAAAAGCGTGTTGACTACCGGCGCGCCGCCTTCCACATGCCATGCACGCCTTACCGAAATGTACGGCGTTTTTTCATCCAGGAATACGCAGTCCCATTTCAATCCAAGAATCTCTTCTCTACGCAATCCCGCGTACAAGCCGATCATTACGAAAACATACGGTGGAAGTTCACGAATGCTATCCAGCAAAATGGCAGTCTGTTCATCCGTCAAAGCCTCGCGCCGCTTCGCAGGCTTTCCGCCTCTTGCGCAAATCGTTTTGGACGGATTCTCTTTGATCACCTTGCTCTCTTCTGCCGAATTAAAAATGTTCTTAATCAGCATATTGAGCTGACCATACATTCCGGAAGAACCTTTTGATAACGGAACCATCAGCAGCCGCAGGTCATCTGTGGTCACCTCGTCCATATACATCTGTCCAATCGGACCCACGATGTACCGATTCACCATCCGTGCGTATCCTTCCAACGTATTGGTTCTTACCATTCCAGACCGCATCAGCAGCCATTTTTCGCAGTACTCTTCCACGGTCGGATTCTCTCTATGAAAAATCACTTCCGCGATTTTCTTCTGGGCATCTTCCACCCGGTCATACAATTCTTCGCGTGTCAGTCCATAAATCGCCACTCTCTTTCCGTCTGCATCTGTAATCCGGGTACGGTAATACTGTACCCCTTTCATCATCACTGTTCCGTATTTGATATGTACCCAGAATTCTGGACACATTGACTATCGTTAGGCACCACAACTG
>NZ_DBHIHF010000006.1:0-108963 GCF_057248925.1 Stomatobaculum sp. | reverse complement strand
CTTTCGGAAAAGCCTTATGAGTTTTTGGATATTTAGATTAGGTATAAATACTAGACCATTCTGATTGAAGAATGATTGTGTGAAAACAAATGCGAATTCAGGTGGAGTGGATGCCACTGAAAAAGAAAAAGCTGCCGCAGTATTGCGGCAGCTTTTTTTGTCACTTCCGGATTTAGCCGAACGTCCTTTATGACGCAATCGATTGTTCGGCGTTCCACATGGCCGTATATTTACCTCCCAACTTTAACAGTTGCTCATGGGTCCCGGACTCCGCGATTTTTCCGTCTGCCACGACGAGGATTCGATCGGCATTTTTTATAACAGACAAGGTATGAGCAATCATCACAACGGTTTTGTTTTCCTGCAGCAGATTTGAAATTGCCTGTTTGACAGCGAGTTCATTCTCAATATCCAAAGAGGAGGTTGCCTCATCCAGAAGCAGAATCGGGCTGTTTTTCAATATGGCCCGAGCAATCGAAAGTCGCTGTCGTTCACCGCCGGATAGCAGATTGCCGTTTTCACCGATGGAGGTATCATACCCTTTTTTCATTTTTCGGATAAATGTGTCACAGTTCGCTTTTTTGCAGGCGGTTTCTATTTTCTCATCCGTAGCGGAAGGCTTTGCGTGGCGTATGTTCTCTCGTACTGTTTCATGAAACAGAAATGTGTCCTGATCGACCATAGAGATGATATCCAGTACATCTTCCGCATTGACATGGAGGATAGAGTACCCGCCGATGTCAATGTCCCCGCTTTCCGGATCATAATATTTTGCAATCAGATTCAAGATTGTTGATTTTCCGGATCCGGAGTCTCCTACAATTGCGGTTAGCTTATGATCCGGTATTGTGAAACTCATTTTTTTCAGAACAGGTTCTCCCCGCACATAAGAGAACGACACATCATGAAAGGAGATGCCGTACTCTTTAGGCGAAAAGATATCTTTGCTTTTCGATTGTTCCTTTTCTGTCAACAGGTTTTGGATGTTTGTTTTTGAAATCAGGAGATTCCTGTAACTGAACATGTCCACCGAAATTGCAGCGGTCAGCTTTGCTAAAACCATCGGCATCATGCACAGAAACAGGAAATTGATTGCGTGGATGGCTCCGGATTGCCATGGGATGAATCCAATCCACATAATCAGCGGAACGGTAAGCCAATTTACAATGTTAAAAGCAAAATTAACCGGAATCCCGTGTGCCTCATATTGATAACTGACTGTGCTGAATTTCCGCAGGGCAGCGGTTGTGTTTTTGTTTTTAGTGCCTCCCATTCCATATGACCGGAAGGTCTGAATTCCGTCGATGTACTCAACGATTTGTCCTACAGCGTCGGCCGTAACAGCATTCTTTTCCTTACCGTACTTTCCCACAATTCGAAATGACAGCCACATTTCGGGGAGCAACAGAAGAAGAGAAAACAGTAGGATGACCGCAGCCGGGAAATACAGAACACCGATAAAGGAGATCACGATGACTGACAGGATCCCGTTTTTTACAAGAGAGGCAAGTTTATGCGTAAGAATCTGCTCATAACCATTGACATCTGCCGTCATAATATTGATGTATTGCCCTTCGCGCTTTTCCGTAAAGCCGGATAACGGAAGCTTTCTAAGCTTATCGCCAAGGCCGAGGCGAATGTTCTTAGACACCTCAGCGCCACCGATTTGGCTCTGCGTATAACCAATGCTGTAAATGACAAGTCGTATCACAAAGATAGCTCCGACGAGGCCGGATAGACTGAAGATGCGCCGCATAGAAGCAGTACCGTCGTACAGCATTGTGAGCACTGCGTAAATGACAATATAGTTACTTCCGGAAAGAAGTCCCTCCAAAACGGTCAATATCAGACCACGGTAAAACCGGGTATTTTTGTGGAAAAGGTTTTTATCTGTCATCCTGCGATACCTCCTTTTCCATAGGTGATATTCCTTGCTGATTCATAGCTTTCCCAACTTCTTCGGTAATAGCTGTTGCGCGAAAGCAGTTCATCATGGGTGCCGATATCGGAAATCGTATGATTCTCTACCACCGCAACCTTGTCACACATGCCGACAACACTGAGCCGATGAGCAATGATGAGGACGGTTTTCCCCTTGGAGAGGTTCCGGATTGCTTTGTCAATCTCCATCTGATTTTCCGGATCGGCGGCACTCGTCGCTTCATCCAAAATAAGAATCGGCGCGTTTTTTAAAATTGCCCTTGCAATGGCAATTCTCTGCTTTTCGCCGCCCGAAAAGCGGGAACCGTAACTCCCGACTTTTGTTTCATATCCGTCGGGGAGGGACATGATGAAATCGTCAATTTGTGCTGCACTTGCAGCTTCTCTAACCTGCTCCAAAGAGGCGTTCATCCCCATGCGAATATTGTCAAAGACAGAGTCTCGTGTCAGGAAAGTCTTCTGAAAGACGAGAGATATATGCGCGAGGAGTGTTTCGTATCGGATACTTTTGACGTTTTTTCCTCCGATTAGAACCTCTCCGCCATCCGGGTCGTAGAAACGGGAAATCAGTGCGGCAATCGTGCTTTTACCCGTGCCGGAGGCGCCTATAACGGCGACTTTTTCGCCTTCGCGGATGCACAGGTTGCAATTTTCAAGCACATTTGTTTTTCCGTCATAGGAAAAGCGCACGCCTTTTAGTGTGATATCACGGCTTTCGGGGAAAGCATCTCCGCCTTCAAAAACCGGAAGTTCCAGTATTTCTTTTACTTTTGCAATGCCGCTGAACGCCTGCGCGAAATTTCCGGAAAGCTGTTGAAGCGGAAGCAATTCCGTCAAATACAGGGACCCGATATAGGTAAACAGGAGAAATACGCCGGATGTGATAGTTCCCCGCAGGAATAGCCTTCCGCCCAGGGGAACGATCAGCAAAAGTCCGGACTCCAGTATCAGAATGAAGACAGCATACAAGGGAGCAGTCTTTTTCGAGATTCTGTTCCACGCTCTGTTTCCGTCGAGAATGGCTTCTCTGAATTTTTGAAATGATTTGCTGCCCATCCGGTATGCCTTAATCAGACGCATGTCGCGGACATATTCGACCATGACGGAATTGAAGTCGGCAAGAGATTCGTTGGCCTCAGGCAACATATCAGACATTTTTTGAAACACTGCCATCATCACCGGAATATCCAAAAGGAGAGGAAGCAGAGAAATGAGTGCCAGCGGAACATTCACCGTCATGAGATAAGCAAAAATAACGACAGGACCGGTAAGATAGCTGACAAGCTCCGGAATGTTATGTGCAAGACATAACTCTAACTTCTCAATGTTCTCATTCAAGACGGTTTTGATTTCACCGGTGCTCCGCTCGTTGACATATCCGAGCGGAACCTTCGCCAGGTGTTCTATGATCATGCAGCGCACCCGAAACAGGGTGTTATAAGCACCTTTGTGCGAGAGTACACCGGACAGACCAAGCAGAATCATTCGAAGAATGGTTGTGACTGTTACCGGAACGATGCTGTCCGTCAATTCTTTCTTTGTCAGCGTTCCCAGTAGGACGCTGTCCATCAAGCGATAAATGCCGACATACGGTCCGATTACAAGCAGTCCGCTCAAAAATGCACACAAGACAGAGGCAAATAAGTACCATTTGTCGCTGCCGGCCCATGTAAGAAGTAATTTGACCGGTTTTTCTCGTCCCTTATTCAAACAGATCACCTCCCTTATTTATCCCCACGGCAGAAAAGAACAATTGCTTCATCTGCGCCTTGTTATCCGCACGGAATTTTAAATCGTCGCTGATGTCACCATCGGAAAAAACAAGTATGCGGCTACATGTCCTGCAAAGAAATTCATAATCGTGTGTCACAACAAATATGATTTTCCCCTGTTCGGAGAGCTTGCGGATTATTTTGGCGACGCTTGTCATGCTCTCATAATCCAATCCGCTGGTAGGTTCATCAAAGACAATCAGTTCTTTTTTACATATCTGTCCCACAGCGACGGCCAGCCTTTGCTTTTGTCCGCCGGAAAGCGTACCGGGATGTTGTGCGGCGAAGGGTGTCAGATCCAGCGTGTCCATCGTTTCTGCAATCAGAGCTGAATTCGGGTTACGAATGCCGAAGGAGCATTCTGCCTCCACGCTCTCTGCAAAAAGTTGAAAATTCACATCCTGCATGACCATATAGGAGATTTCCTGCCGTTTTTTCTTTGAGATGATTTTGCCATCCCGGAAAAAATCTCCTTTGATTTCTGGATGCAATCCGCAGAGGGCTCGCGAAAAGGTCGTTTTACCGGTTCCGTTTTTCCCGACAAGTGCAATTACCTCACCCCGCGAAAATTTCGCGCTGATATTTCTCAGCACAGGTTCTTTCCTGTGGAACAGGGAAACATTTTTGAGCTCCAGACTGTTTTCCGGTTCTATTTTCGCAATTACCCCGGGAAGCTCTTTTCGCAAGTCAGTGGTTCGGAGCCCCAGTATTCGGCGCTCTTCTTCTGTCAGGGTCAGGAATTCTTTGGCAGAGTAATTTTTTGTTATCTGTCCTTCATCCAATACAAGGATGCGGTCAACGATATCCATCAGGTAATATAGGCGGTGTTCGACAATCAAAATGGTTTTTCCCTGAGACTTAAGCTCTTTGAGATGAGTTCTTAAAGCATCAACGGTCTCCATATCCAGATTGGAGGATGGCTCGTCCAAAAGGTAAACCGAGGGATTCATGGCATATACAGAGGCAAAAGCAATCTTCTGCTTTTCTCCGCCGGAAAGAGAGAAAAGATTCCTTCCGCGCAGATTTTCGATTTTCAGATTCCTTGCGGCGGCAGCTACTTTTTGCGCAATCTGTTCCCTGGGCAAGGCCCGGTTTTCCACGCCAAATGCAATCTCGCTGTCTGTATCCACATTGAAGAACTGTGTCTTTGGGTTCTGAAACACCGAACCGACAAGAGATGCGATTTCGTACATCGGAAGTTCCGAAAGGTTCTGTCCGTCAAGCAGAACATTCCCGGTCAGCTTCCCGGGATAGATATTGGGGATAAGTCCGTTTACAAGGCGCGTCAAGGTGGTTTTTCCGCAGCCGCTCTTCCCGCAGAGAAGGACGCATTCTCCGTCATTCACCGTGAAATTGATGTCATGCAAACTCGCTGTTCTATGTATATTCGTCTGCGCCCTGTGTGAGTCATATGAAAAAGATACATGCTGAAATGTAATCATGGTGACACAATCCTTTCCCAAATAAGACCCAGCACAAGAATGCAGACTGCAAGAACTGTGGCAATCCGGTCTCTTCTCCGGAAGCGTATCTCAAGAAGGCAGGTACGCGGTGTTGGGTTCTCTATCCCGCGAGTCACTGCGGCGGCAGAGAGTTCATCTGCCGCATTGGAAGCTGTCATCAGCAAGGGGACATAGAGACATTCCACCGTCATAACCGGATTTTTCAGAAAGCCGAACAAGGAGGGGGTTACATCTCTGAGCCGCATGGCGTCCTTGATATACCCCCAATCCTCACAAACTGTGGGAATGTACCGAAGCATGATTGCCAACGGAATAATCACCTGCTTGGGAATATGTGCCTTGTTCATCGCGCTCAGGAATTCATTGACCTTCGTCGTGGAAAGAATAATGTTTGCCAGAAAAGCACAGGGGTAGACCGTATAAAATAAGCCGAGCCAGGATGTGAATACGGTGTACAATAGGCCTTTTTCAAGTGACATAATTCGTGTTGTCAGCAGGTAAAAGACGCCGTAAAATGCCGCCGGGACAAGTGACATTCGGACTTTTCCGCTTGCGCACCCGAATATGGTAATCGCAAAAACGAGTAAGTTCTCATAGGAAATAGAGGGCACAATCATCGCTGAAATCACGCATAGAATCAGCAGAATCATTTTTGTGCGGGGATCAAACGACAGCCCGGGACGGCTTTCTGTGTTCGCACTTTGTATCATGCCGTGATTCCCGCTTTTTCAAATTGCTTCTTTAACAGTTGACTGCCGACAAAACCGCTGAAAAGGGCGACTAAAACAGTGCCTGCCAACATGGTTATCAAAATCCGCCGGTTGACGGTTGCCGCCATTGTATCTAGGTATTCCTGCGGTGTGCCCTTTTCCGACATCCTGCTTACCCAGGCTTGCGGATTGATGAAATATGCAAGATAGGACCCGGTTCCGCCGAGGCAGAAAACAATATAGGATAGAATGTTGATTTTAATATTCCGATAGCGTCCGGTCCTTGCTACCGTATCGGCCAGTGCGCTTCCGGCCAGATAGCCGATGGTCATTCCGATATGCATGCCGGTCACATAGCAGAAGATTGCCATCATCAGACCCGCAATAAAAATAGGGCCCGGTTTTGGGACTTTTGCGACCAGTAAAAGATATACCGGTCCGGCAAGAAGTGCCGCGCCTACCGGAAAATAAAAGGTCAAGGTCGGGAACATTGCAAAGGGGCCCCCGCTCAAGGAAATACATATCAATAGAATGGCGGAAAAGACACCGACAGTAATGAGATCCTTGACTGTAAGTTTCTGTTTCCTGCGGTTTGTTTCACTTGTCATAACAAAGGCCCTCCCTTTCAGTGTACACATTGCAGTGCAAAAGACGCGGTGGTAGTATAGTATTAGATTCAACTAATTATAAAAACAGTATAGAAAATCAGGAAAAGCAAAACAATACGGTTGAGAACGGTTTGTCTGATGCGTATGAAATCGCGTCCGATATGTATGATTTCGAGGGGATTACGTATGGAAATCGACGAATTTTACAGAGAATGGCTTACCAGCAGCGGTTTTGTTGAGAGTAAGTCAACACACAACTTCAGCCCTGCCGGAAAAGTGTACCTCGCTCCAAAGGGAGTAGCCTGCGGATATTACTGGGTCTACGGAGAAAGAGATTTATTTGATATTAAAATCCACGATTTCTATTTTTTCGAGGATCATTTGATATCCCTGACTACGCCGGAGTGTTTAAGCATTACCTACTATGACTCTGTGTCCGGGGAGGAGTTGACCCCTTACCGCCGCTTAACCGCAGGGTGTGTCAAAACCTTTCACGGAGGACATGAGGTATATCAATTTATGATGCACAAGAATATTCCGATTCGTTCCGTGGGAATTGAAGTATTTCCCGCATATTATGAAGAGTATCTGCGGGAAAGCTACCCGAATGACTATGTTCCTCCGCAGGAGGCATTCAGTCGCGTTGGGCAAACACTCGACTTCCCGAAAATGTCACAGCTTTTGCGTCAGGTTTGGGAGTATAGAGGAGAAGGCATACCGGCAAAGTTGTTTTATGAGGCCAAGGTTGCGGAAGCAGTCTCTCTTGTTTATGAACGTGGAAAGAACAGCAAAAATGACAGCTGCGGAAGAATATCTAAGCAGGACATGGATGCCTTGAACAATGTCGCATCCTATATCAATGACCACTTCAATTCGGAACTTCCGCTGGATACGCTTGCACGAATCGCCTGTATGGGCACCACAAAGTTGAAGACCTCTTTTAAGCAAACCTATCACTGTACGATTTCCGAATACATCCAACAGCGACGCATGCGTCACGCGGAAATGCTTCTGGTCTCTACAGACCTTGCAATCGAACAGGTTGCTTTGGCTGTCGGGTATTCCAATGGCGGAAGATTTGCGGCAAATTTCAAAACCAATACAGGGCTGTTTCCATCGGAATATCGCAAAATGGCACACAGGAAATTCGACAGTTCTCTCGGATGAAGAGAAAGCTGACTTTTCGGAAAAGAGAGGAAGTATCCGCATATTGCGGTGCCCATGACATTGTGAGGAGTTTGATAAAGGGACTGAATTCGTCGGCAACCGGAGTTGAGAGGATGTGAAGGCGAAGAAGACTGAGGCAAATCTGCCGGAGAAGAAGACCGTTCTGATTGAAAAATGATTGTGAGAAAACAAACGCGAATTCAGGTGGAGTGGATGCCACTGAAAATGAAAAAGCTGCCGCAGTATTGCGGCAGCCTTTTTTATGCCCTGTCGCAATGTTGAAAAAGCCCCGATGAACCGTTATGATAATTAGCGTATTGATAACAATGGATGTAATTATGCTGCAAACCGTTCCACAGGAGAGTTTGGTCTGATTTTGTAGGCGTAGTTGCTTTGCCCCGGCTGCGCGCGGTTGCAGCCGGGGCTTTGTATTTCCGAGAAAGTGTATGGGAGGAAGATGAGCAGAGTATTGGTGACCGGCGCGTACGGCTTCCTGGGACGCTATGTGGTGCGGGAGCTGCTCGCACACGGGTATGAAGTGGTCGCGTTCGGGCGAAAGCGGGATGCGCTCGAGGCGCTCCGCGCGGACGGCGCGGAAGAAGCAGAGCTCTTTGTCGGGGATTTCTGCCGGCAGGAGGACATCACGGCGGCGACGAAGCATGTGGATTATGTGATCCACGCGGGGGCGCTCTCTACGGTCTGGGGCAAGCGCTCTGCGTTCATGGAGACCAATGTGCGCGGCACGCAGCGGGTAGTCCGCGCCTGCAAAAAAAACAAGGTGAAGCGCCTGGTCTTTGTCTCATCGCCGAGCATCTACGCGGGTAAGTGCGATCGCCTGAACATACGGGAGGAGGACTACGATGCCTCAAATCACCTGAACTACTATATCGAGAGCAAAATTTTGGCGGAAAAAGTACTGCGGGAGCAGCGGAGCGTTCCCTGCGTAATCCTACGCCCGCGGGGGCTCTTCGGCATCGGGGACAGCAGCATCATCCCGCGGCTCATCAAAGCAAATCGGCGGAGCGGTATTCCGCTCTTTCGGGGCGGACATAATCTCGTGGACATCACCTGCGTGGAAAATGCAGCGCTCGCCCTGCGGCTTGCCATAGAGAGCGAGGCCGCGGTAGGGCAGGTCTATAACATCACGAACGGAGAGCCGCAAGAATTTCGGGCAATTCTGGAGGAGCTCTTTCGAGCGCTCGGCGAAACGCCGCGGTATCTGCGCCTGCCACTCGGCCTTCTCTACGGCGTCGCGACTTTGTCGGAGCGGGTTTACCGCCTGTTCCGCCTGGACGGGGAGCCGCCGTTTACGTGTTACACGATATGTACGCTCGGCTACAGTCAGACCTTAAACATCGAGAAAGCGGAGCAGGAACTCGGCTACAGGCCTATTGTCAGCCTACGCGCGGGGATTCGGAAGTATGCGAAGGGGGAGCGATGACAGCATTCAAGTCCGTTGAGAGTATCCGTTACTATGCTTGCGGCTACTGCACCAATGATTTGCACACGGTGTTTCGGGGATATTCGCATGAAAAGCGGCAGTTTCCGGCGGGCGTCTTTTTAATCCGGCACGCGAAAGAGGGATATATCCTTTTTGACACCGGCTATAGCAGCGAAATCTCTGCTTTAGGGTTTAAGGGGAGGCTCTACCATCTGTTGAATCCGACTGTTGTGCGCCCGGCGGATGAGATTCAGAATCAGCTCATGGCGGACGGGATTCAGCCGGAGGAGATACGCTATCTCTTTCTGTCCCACCTGCATCCGGACCACATCGGCTGCGTGAAGCACTTCAAGTCGGCTCGGATCGTGCTGAGCCGGGACGCCTTTTTGCGCTACCGCCGCAACCGGCTCGGAGACCTGATTTTTCAAAGGCTCTTGCCGCCCTGGTTTGCGGCGCACTGCACGGTGCTTCGGCGGGAGCGGCTTCGGGAAGAGAAGAATGCGTATTTTTCTTACTGTGATTTTTTCCGGGACGGGAGCCTTCTCTTAACGCAGATGGACGGACACGCGCGGGGACAGCTCTGCTGCCTGGTGGAAAATAAAATCTTTCTCGGGGCGGATGCAAGCTGGGGCAATGAATTCGTCGGAAAAGCGGATGAACTCTGCTTTCCGGCGCGGCTTGTGCAATACGATATGCGCGCCTATCGGGAAAACGATCGCATTCTGTCGCGCATGCGCTCGGACGGCATACGGCTATGCTTTAGCCATGACCGCGGAATCGAGGAGGTCATCAAGGGATGAGAGAGCGTTTGGCGGTTGTTTGGTACTTTATTCGGGCGCGCTATTTACAGCGTTTCCGCACGAGAAAGGCGCTGCGGCGCTATCAGAAACGGCGGGTGCTAAGGCAACTCGCCTATTTGAAAGAGCATTCCCCGTATTTTAAGGAGCTTTCCGTTCATAGCTTCGAAGACTTTAAGAAACTGCCCCTGATGAACAAGCAGTTCATGATGGAGCATTTCAATGCGCTGAATTGTGTCGGCGTGGACCGGGATGAAGCGCTTTCCCTTGCAATCGACAGTGAAAAGCAGCGAGAATTCTCGGAGAAGCTCGGCGGTATCTCGGTGGGGCTGTCCTCGGGAACAAGCGGGGCGCGCGGACTCTTTTTGGTGAGCGACAGGGAGCGCGCGCTCTGGGCGGGGACGGTGCTCGCCAAGTTTTTGCCGAAGGGCAGAATTTTCGGGCACCGCATCGCCTTCTTTCTCCGCGCGGACAATAATCTCTACGAGACCATAGATTCCAAGCTGATTCGGTTTCGCTATTTTGACCTTCTGAGAGACATGGAAGAGAATCTTTCGGAACTCGCGGCCTACCGCCCGAGCTTGCTGGTCGCACCGCCGTCGGTCTTACTCGACATCGCACGGGCCATGGAGAGCGGAGCACTCAGAATCAATCCCGAAAAAGTGATCTCGGTCGCGGAGGTGCTGCGCGCGGAGGATGCCGCCTATCTAAAGGCGCAATTCGGACTTCAAGTCATCCACCAGGCCTATCAGTGCACGGAGGGCTTCCTCGGCTATGTCTGCGAATACGGGAACTTTCACTTAAATGAGGAACTGGTGTTAATCGAACGGGAGTATCTGGACGAAACGCGCTTTGTCCCCATTGTCACGGACTTTACAAGGCAGTCGCAGCCCATCGTCCGCTACCGTCTGAATGACATTCTGGTTGAGAAAAGGGGGCATTGCCCCTGCGGGAATCCCGCAAGTCTGATTCAATACATCGAAGGGCGAGAGGACGATATCTTTTATTTTGCGGGCATCGATCGAGACAAAGTCGCTGTCTTTCCGGACTTCATAAGCCGCTGTGTGATTTATGCGGAAGGGGTAAAGAACTATAAGGTCGTACAGGACGGCAGCGCGCATGTAACTGTCTATCTGGAGCGGGAGCGCTCCGATACCTTAGCGCAAATTCGGCGGGAGTTTTTGCGTCTCGCGGAAAAGATGAAGTTTCACTGCCCGGAAATCGCGTTCGCGCCCTATGTTCCGGATCCTCGGCGCAAGATGAAGCGCGTGGAGCGGAAAATCGGGGGTTGAGAAAAGATGTGTCGCCGGATAACAAAGCTATTCCGAGCGTGCTTATCGTGGGTTTTGCGTAATCGGGCAGGCGCGAACTTGGGAGAATGGCAAAACGACTGCCGTGCTTCCTGTGTATATGCAAACAAAGAAGCGTAACAACGAAAAAGCGTAACAACGAAAAGCGGTGAAGCGCAACATGAAATGCAGGAAGAAGTGAGCAATGCAATATTGGGAATGCAATCGATGAAAGATAAAGCTGTAAGCGAAGTAAACGGTGGAATGAGCACTGCGGAACGAGACGGAAGCGTTGGACTTGGAAAGGAGAGCAGGCAGAGATGAGAAACATCCGAATTGCGGGCTACGGGAAGTATGCGCCGGAAAACACAATGGAATTTCACGGGGAGTGCCGTTATCGCGCAAACGGCAGCGAGACGCAACTCGATATGGCGGTCAACGCAGCCAAACGGGCGCTTGCGAGCGCGAAGATGCAAATCAAGGAGATGGACTGCATTGTCTCGGCGAGCGCGGTCATGATGCAGCCCATTCCCTGCAATGCGGCTTTGATTCACGAGCGGCTTGCAAAGGGCAGCAATATACCCGCAATGGACATTAACTCGACCTGCACAAGCTTTGTGACGGCACTCGATATGATGTCTTATCTAATCGACGCGGGGCGTTACCGGAATGTCCTGATTGTCTCGAGTGACATTGCTTCCGAGGGCTTGAATGAGAAGCAAGCGGAGAGCTATGAACTTTTCTCGGACGGCGCCGCTGCCTTTATCATAAGCCGCACGGAGAACGAGAAGCAAGGTGTCGCGGACAGCATCATCCGCACCTATTCGGAGGGGGCGCACGCCACCGAGATTCGGGGCGGCGGTACTCTGCATTCCGCCATGAAATATCGTCCCGCGGATAAGGCGGATTACTGCTTTGACATGAAGGGAAAGAGTATCTTAAGTCTCAGTGCCAAAAAGCTCCCGGAACTCTTCCGGGAATTTGAAGCGCAGAGCGGAATTTCCTGTGCGGAGGTCGATATGATTGTGCCGCATCAGGCGAGCAAGGCACTGCCCTTTATGATGAGTCGCCTCGGTATCCCGGCGGAAAAGTATGTGAACCGGGTCGGTCAATACGGCAACATGGTCTCGGCTTCGATTCCCTATGTGCTCTGCGCGCTCCTTGAGGAGGGCAGGCTTAAGGAAGGAAATCGTGTGCTTCTCTGCGGGACGGCGGCGGGACTTACTTGCAATTTGCTGCTGTTACAGCTCTGAGGCAGGAGATGCAAAGCGCAATGAGAGGCAAACGAGTGGTCTTTTTTTCGACCCCGGCATACGGGCATCTGCAGGCTGTGTACCAGGTGCTCGCGCGACTTGTCAGGGCAGGCGTTCGGGTTGACTGGTATTGCACCGAAGCGTACAGGGACTTGGTCACGAAGACGGGTGCGCACTTTCATCCCTATTGTGTGGATTTTTCGCGCTATCCGCTCGACCGGCTGACGGCGGACTTTTTTTCGCTCTACCGCGGACTGCTTGTGCTGAACCGGCGCTGCTATCTGCGCCACAGACAGGAAATCCGAGAGAATCCGCCGGATGTCATCCTCTATGATTCCATGTGCTCGTTTGCAAAGAACATTGCAAAAAAGCTCGGCATCCCTTCCGTCTGTCTCTGTACGACCCTCGCTTATAATCTCCCAACCTTAGTGTTTTCGAATCTCTTTTGGCCCTCGCTTACGCTAACCCTCAGGCACGCGCCGGAACTCCTGCGGCTTACCCGTAAGGAGCAGTGCTTCCGGCGGCGGGAGGGGCTGCCGGGCTTTCGTCCTTTGGATCTCTTTGTGAACAGCGGGGACAAAACCCTGGTGTTTTCGCCCCCGGAATTTCAACCCTTTGTGCGGAGCTTCCCGCCTTCCTTTGTCTTTGTCGGCACCACGATACGCGACCGGTGCGGGAAGGGGCCTGTTTATGAGACATATGATATTTATCTCTCGCTCGGTAGTATTTTCGCGGCGCGCGCGGGCGAACTGGAGAGGCTTTTAGAGACGCCGCTGTTTCGGGGGAAAAAGGTGATTGTGAGCGCGGGAGAGGCCGCGGCGGACTTACAGAAACGCCTCGGGCGTGAGCGGCTTACCTTTGTGCGCCGCACGAATCAGCTTGCCCTGCTTAAGAAGACCGGCCTCTTTGTGAATCACGGGGGCTTAAACAGCGTCTATGAAAGTTTATACTTTGGCGTCTTTCAGCTCTGCCTGCCGCAACAGGAGGAGCAAAAACTGACCGCACTGATGGCAGAGCGAAAGAAGTTCGGGCTTTATGTGAGAGATCTTTCCGACCTCACCGCAGCGAAAGTCGAAAAACTGCGGCGCGCGTGGCGGCCACAGATAAAAAAATACCGGCGGGTGCTTCACGCTGCGGACGGGACGACACAGGCCTGCCGGGAAATTTCAAAACTGCTCTTCTCTACAGGATATCCGGACAGAGAGAGCATATACTTATAAAAATACAACCACTCCGCAAGAAATATGCAAAAACTGACGGGATAATCCCGATAAAATTGCACAAAAACAAGGCATTAAACTTATGCAGATAGACGGATAAAACAGTGTTATTCGTGTGGGACATAGCAATTATACACCACTAACTACAGGAAAGCATTGCCGCTATGGGAGAAATGAGGTATTATTCTAACTAAGGCTTGGTTTATGTGTATCAAGACTACGGAGGATAAGCATGAAGTTCAAAGAAATGCAGTATGAGCGGATTTCGGTGGAGAGCATCGCCGAAGAAGAGAAGAAGCTGATCAAAGCGCTGCAGGAGGCAAAGACTTTCGCAGAGGCGGAGGCAGCTTTCCTCGCAATCGACAAGCTGGACAGACATGTATCGACGATGTTCGCCCTTGCCTCGATTCGCCATTCGATTGACACCACGGACAAGTTTTACGACGAGGAAGAGAACTATTGGAACAATGCCTCGCCGCAGATTCAGGAGTACAGCCAGGAGTGGACCAAGGCTCTGCTCGCTTCCCCCTTCCGCAAGGAGTTTGAGGAGAAGTACGGTAGCATCCTTTTCACCAATGCGGAGCTCGCGCTGAAGACTTTTTCTCCGTCGATTATCCCGGAACTTCAGCAGGAGAATGAGCTCGTCACAGCCTACGAGAAGCTGCTCGCGAGCGCACAGATTCCGTTTGAGGGCGGTGTCTATACCATTTCGCAGATGACGCCGTTTAAGAATGACCCGGACGATGCGAGACGCCTCGCGGCCTGGAAGGCGGAGGGACAGTGGTACAAGGACAACCAGGAAGAGCTCGACAGACTCTATGATAAGCTGGTGCACCTTAGGGATACCATCGGCAAAAAGCTCGGCCACGATAACTTCCTGCCGGTCGGCTACTGCCGCATGCAGAGAAACTGTTACGACAAGGCCGATGTCGAAAAGTTCCGCGAGGCCGTGCAAAAGTATGTGGTGCCGGTGGCGGTCAAGGTTTACGAGAGACAGGCAAAGCGCCTCGGCAAGACGTATCCGATGAGTTACGCCGACAATGCGATGGAGTTCCGCTCGGGCAATCCGAAGCCGCAGGGCACGCCGGACGACATTGTCACGGCGGCAAAACATTTTTACGAGTGGCGTTCCCCGGAGACCGCCGAGTTCTTTAATCACATGATTGACGATGAGCTCATGGATCTGCTCTCCACCAAGGGCAAGCAGGGCGGCGGCTACTGTGCGGAAATTGCGGATTACGACACGCCGTTCATTTTCGCAAACTTCAATGACACCCAGCACGATGTCGAGGTCATGACCCATGAGGCCGGCCACGCGTTCGAGAGCTACCTGAATCGTCACCGCGTGCCGATGGAGACCATCACGCCGAGCCTTGAGGCCTGCGAGGTGCACTCGATGTCGATGGAATACTTTGCGGAGGCTTTTGCCGAGGAGTTCTTTGGCAAGGACGCCAGGAAGTATCTCTACTCCCATTTGACCGGCGGCCTGACCTTCATCCCCTACGGCACGATGGTCGATCACTTCCAGCACATCGTCTACGAGAACCCGGATTTGACCCCGGCCGAGCGGCATGCCAAGTGGAAGGAGCTGATCGGTATTTACCAGCCTTGGATGAAGCTCGACGGTGACATTCCGTTCTACGCCGAGGGACAGAACTGGCAGAGACAGCATCACATTTACTCGCTGCCGTTCTATTACATCGATTACTGCCTCGCACAGACAGTCGCGCTCCAGTTCTGGAATCGGATTCAGAAAGATCAGAACGACGCGTGGAAGCATTACATGGCGTATACGAGTCAGGGCGGCAGTGTCGTCTTCACGGAACTTCTGAAGAACGCGGGGCTTGACAGCCCGTTTGAGGGAGATTGCTTAAAGCAGGTCTGCGAGACAGCCGCGGCTTATCTGGACAATTACGACTTGTCGGATTTCGCCTAATGGGAATGTTCCGTACGCCCTATGACCGGGGCGGTGCTCTCTCGAAAGAGGCCATGCAGGAGAGGGCAGAGCGTTATCTGGATATGCGGGAGAAGGAGAGCGCAAAGCAGGAGAACCGGTTGATTGCAATCCGCTATCTTTTGCTCTGGCCGTTCGCACTGTTGCCGGGGTTTCTTCCTCAGGTGGCAGTCGCGCATACGGCGTTGCTCCTTTTGCCCTACGCACTGGAACTGGTCTGTATGTTGCTCACGGGGATTACCCTGGTCGGCTTCGTACAGAATGCCACGGGTAGCGTGAACGGACGGCTCTATAAGCAGCTGTTTACCGGGTTACAAATGCGGGCGGCGCTCGCCGGTCTGTTCGGCGCACTGTTCTTTCTCGCACAGCTTCTCTGTATGTTGCTTCACCGCAACGCACGGACACTGAGCGAGGGACTGGTGCTCCTGATGCAGTTCCTGTTTTTGCTGACCTTTGTGTTATTTTTCCGGCAGACGGATCGGGTGATTCGCAACTGGCGTCTGGCGGATTTATAAAAATCGGCATCACCGGAATGACCCTGCAAGGGAGGGGCGTTCTGTTTGCAAGTCGTCGTGCATACGGTATGTGCGGCAACCAACAATCCGAAGGAGGAGAAGGGTATGAGAAAGACAAGACGTGTCGTTGCTTCCCTTTTAGCAGCGACCATGGCAGTTTCGCTTCTGGCGAGTTGTTCTTCGAAGAAGGACACGGGAGCCTCGGACGGAACACAGAAATCGGGGGATTCGCAGGCGGGTAATACCGGCGACAGCGTGGTATACGCAAGCGGTGAGTTCAACGGTAAGTTTTCGCCGTTCTTTTACGAGACTGTGCCGGATTCGGATATGGTCGGGCAGTGCACGGCCGCCCTTCTTACCACAGATCGAAACGGCGCCGTCGTCCTGAAGGGCATTGAGGGCGAGACCAGAGAGTATAACGGCAAGCAGTATACCTACCACAGCCTTGCGGACTGTACAATTACGGAGAACAGCGACGGCACCGTCTACTACGATTTTAAGCTGAAGGACGGCGCCAAGTTCTCGGACGGCGAGCCGATCACGGTCGACGACGTGATTTTCTCGATGTATGTCTATTCGGATCCGACTTATGATGGCTCTACGACCTTCTTTACGCTTCCGATTCAGGGTATGGAAGAGTACAGAACCGGTGTTGACACCCTCTTTAACCTGATGGTCAAGGCAGGCGAGAATAACACCGACTTCTCTAAGTGGACCGAAGATCAGCAGAAGAAGTTCTGGGCTTCTTACAACAAGGCCGCTGAGGCTTTTGTGAAGGAGATTGTGGATTCCTGTATTGCGAAGGGCACCAACAAGGAAGGTGATTCGATTGCGGCTGTCGCTGCGAACTACGGCTATCCGGATCTCAAGGCGGATGCGACCGCAATGGATTTCTTCAACGCAATGCTCGCCAAGTATGACGGCAGCGTGAAGGATATGTCCGACAAGGAAAATGCGGGAACGCCGTTCTCCGAGCTCATGGATAACTACCAGGATTTCGCAATCGGTGTTGAGACAGGTACTTCTGCACCGAACATCAGCGGTATCCAGAAGACCGGCGACAATACATTCCGCATTGTCACGACGAAGGTTGACGCACAGGCCATCTACCAGATTGGTGTCGTTGTTTCGCCGCTTCACTACTACGGCGACAAGGCGCAGTACGACTACGCAAACAATAAGTTCGGCTTCCCGAAGGGCGACCTCAGCCTGATTCGTTCGAAGACTTCGAAGCCGCTCGGCGCAGGCCCGTATGTCTTTGACAAGTATGAGAACGGCGTTGTCTCACTGAAGGCAAATCCGTACTACGACCAGGGCGAGCCGAAGATCAAGAATCTTCGCATGAGCTACATCAACCAGTCCGACTACATCAACTCGATCATCGCGGGCACGGCAGACATTGCGAACCCGTCCTACACGAATGAAATTGCGGACGCAATCAAGAAGGCAAACAGCAACGGCGAAATTTCGGGCAACAAGATTTACACGGTTGCGGTCGATGCATTGGGCTACGGCTACATCGGCATGAACTCGCACAACATCTCGGTCAACAAGGAGCCGGGCAGCGATGCTTCGAAGAACCTGCGCCGCGGCTTCGCAACCATTTTTGCGGCATACCGTGATCTCGCGGTCAGCACCTACTACGGCGACAGAGCGAGCGTCATCAACTATCCGATTTCCAACACCTCCTGGGCGGCACCGCAGCCGACCGACGACGGTTACGAGATTGCATTCTCGAAGGATGTAAACGGCAATCCGATCTACACCTCCGGCATGACGGACGAAGAGAAGTACGCGGCTGCAAAGAAGGCAGCGCTCGGCTTCTTTGAGGCGGCAGGCTACAAGGTTGAGAACGGCAAGATTGTCTCCGCACCGGAAGGCGCGAAGATGGAGTACACGGTCATGGTGCCGGGCGGCGGCACGGGCGATCACCCGTCCTTCATGATTATGACCGAAGCGCAGAAGGCACTCGCAGACATCGGCATGAAGCTCACCATCAACGACCTCAGCAATGTCGCGGATATGTGGAACAAGCTTGAGGCCGGACAGGCTGAAATCTGGTGCGCGGCATGGCAGTCCACGCCGGACCCGGATATGTATCAGGTTTACTACTCCGATGTTGCAAACGGCGGCAAGCAGCCCGGCGGCTCCAACGATCGCTATCAGATTGAGGATGCAGACCTCGACAGCATGATCCTGCAGGCGAGAGAGTCGACCGATCAGGAGTACAGAAAGACCATCTACAAGGCTTGCCTTGACAAGATTGTCGACTGGGCTTGCGAGGTTCCGGTTTACCAGAGACAGGAAGTCACGACTTTCTCGGCAGAGCGTATCAAGACCGACACGATCACACCGGATATCACCTCCTTCTACAAGTGGTATGCGGAGATCGAGAACCTGGAGCTGAACAAGTAAGTAGCTACGGAAATCCGTAAATGTTGTTTTCGGGCAGTAACCGCATCCCCCGGTGACGCGAGGGATGCGGTTTTCCCGATATAGAAGCAGGAACCGCGAAGAGCGGTCGCCTGACCTGTATGGAAGAGCGGGTTTTTTATGAAAAAATACATTATCAAACGACTCTTATGGTCTGTCGTGATTTTGTTTATTGTCTCCTTTCTGATTTACGTGCTGATGCGCTGTCTTCCGACTTCGTATCTCGAGCAGATTGCGAGACAGAAATCACAGCAGCCGGGATCCAAGACTTTTGACGAGTGGATGCAGCAGCTCTCGGCTACCTACGGTATGGACAAGGGCATTATCCCGGGCTTTGCTTCCTGGCTTTCGAAGGCAGTCCGCCTCGATTTCGGTGACAGCTGGAAGTACACGGTTCCGGTCACCCAGAAGTTTGCGCAGGTTGTCGGCATTTCGTTCTGGATGAGCCTCGTTGTCATGGTTCTGGAGGTTCTGATTTCGATTCCACTCGGCATCATCGCGGCGACGAAGCAGTATTCGACCGCCGACAATGTGATTTCGGTCATCGCACTGGCCGGCATCTCCCTCCCGACCTTTTTCATTGCATCGCTGCTGAAGCTGATTTTCTCGGTCAATCTGAAGTGGTTTGATCTGAACGGTCTGATTGGCAGAAATCACGATTTCCTCTCGCCGATGGGGCAGAGATGGGATATCGCGATGCACCTTGTGTTGCCGATTATGACGCTGACCATCGCGAGTGTCGGTGCTTACATGCGTTTTATCCGCACCAACATGCTCGAAGTTCTGAACTCCGATTACATCCGCACCGCAAGAGCGAAAGGTCTCTCCGAGCGCCGCGTCATTTATCATCACGCATTCCGGAACACCTTGATTACGCTCGTGACCCTCTGGGGTACTTCGCTGCCGGGACTGTTCTCGGGTGCCATGATTACCGAGCAGCTGTTCTCGATTCCGGGTATCGGCTATACCTCTTACCAGGCCATGGTATCGGGCGACATTCCGTTCTCGATGTTCTATCTGGTCTTTATCGGAATTTTGACACTGATCGGCAACCTGTTGACCGATATTCTGTATGCCGTGGTTGACCCGCGCGTGCGCATTGAATAAGAAGGGAGGAACTTGTATGTCTGAAACAGAGAAGAAGGCAGAGCAGAATCAGCAGAAAACGACTTACTCCCTGAATGATGATCGCCGCGTTAAGACTTTGTCGCCCGGTGCAATGGTCACCAAGCGCTTCTTCCGGAACCGGATTGCCGTGCTCGGCATGTTCATTCTGATTGCGATGTTTTTATTTTCCTTTGTCGGCGGTGCGATTTCGCCCTACGGCGAGTCGGAGCTCTTTTATCGCACGGACAAGCAGACGCAGAAGTATGCGGGTGTCAAGGTCAATACGGAGCTTCGCTACCAGCAGATCGAGAAGAACGCATTCCCGGCGCTTGCGCAGGCACAGTTCGTGCTCGCAAAGGGCAAGGGGACCCCGGATTTTGCCGCGGGCAATGTGCAGTACAGCTATGAGGAAGCCGGCAAGGACTTCTATGTGATTTACAAGAAAGGCGCAAGCGAGCCGATTGCCTTTGCTTCGCTCGCGACCGTGACTTCTGCGTCCGGCAGCGAAGCGCTTCCGTTTGACATGCAACTTGCGATTCTGAAGGCGGTCACAAACCAGGAGACTTCCTTTACGCTCGGCAGCGACACCTATACGGTGGACGAGGACGGCACGGTCTCAAAGGACGGCCAGCCCTATGCGTATGCGAGCCGCTATGTGATCAATGCGATTATGAGCGATGTCACCTTCTCGAAGCAGTTCAAGGAAGAGCTGATTGCCGAGATTGAGGCGGGCAAGAAGGAGTTCACCTTCAAGGATGCCGACGGCACCGAGGCGAGCTACACACTCGAGTACGATGCGCCTTCGAAGGCCTACAACATCATGCAGAGCAGAGAGCAGCGCGTCTATGACACCTACTCTTCGCCCTCTAAGGCACATCCGCTCGGCACCGATAAGAACGGCATGGACATGCTGACCCGTCTCATGTACGGTGGCCGCGTGTCGCTCTACATCGGCTTCATCGTCGTGATCATTGAGACCGTCATCGGTATGATTATGGGCGGTATCTCCGGCTACTTCGGCGGCTGGGTCGATATGTTAATCATGCGAATCGTTGATATTTTCTACTGCATCCCGAGCATCCCGATTTACATCATCATCGGTGCGGCGATGGACGCGCTGCATGTGGATCCGCAGATTCGTATGATTTATCTGATGATGATTCTCGGCTTCTTCGGCTGGCCATCCATCACCAGACTGGTCCGCGGTCAGATTCTCACGCTCCGTGAGCAGGAGTTCATGACGGCGGCGGAGGCAACCGGTATTAAGCCGATCAACCGCATTTTCCGGCATCTGTTGCCGAATGTCATTCCGCAGCTCATTGTCACCTGCACCATGAGCCTTGGCGGCGTGATTCTGACCGAGGCGACCCTGTCCTTCCTGGGCCTCGGCGTCAAGTTCCCGTTCGCATCCTGGGGAAATATCATCAACGATGTCAACAATACCTATGTGCTCAGCAACTATCTGTTCATCTGGATTCCCGCCGGCATCTGCCTGCTCCTCACGGTGCTTGCCTTTAACTTGGTGGGCGACGGACTCAGAGATGCCTTTGACCCGAAGATGAAGCGCTGATTGCGAACGAAAGGAAATAAGATGGCAAGAGATGACGGCTATCTGTCCGCGCGGGAGTCGCGGCGGATATCAAAGGAAAACAGAAAGATTACAGCAAAGCTCGAGAAGGTGAGAACCCGTCGGAATGTGCCCGAGAGCGAGTACATGACCCAGATGAAGAATCCGGCGAATGCCGTGGAGTTTGAAAACCTCCACACCTTCTTCTTCACGGACGCGGGAACTGTTAAGAGCGTTGACTCCGTGAGTTTCGAAGTGCCGCTCGGCAAGACGGTTGGCGTCGTGGGCGAGTCGGGTTGCGGCAAGTCTGTGACCAGCCTTTCGCTCATGCAGCTGTTGCAGCGCCCGCAGGGCCAGGTGGTGGAAGGCTCCATCCGCCTGAACACCGGGGACAAGGTCTATGAGATCACAAAGACCCCGGAGAACATCATGCAGCACCTCCGCGGCAACTTTATGTCCATGATTTTCCAGGAGCCCATGACCTCCTTAAATCCGGTCTTCCGCATCGGTGACCAGATGGACGAGGTGACCATGCTCCACAAGAAAAGCGAGTATCCGACCAAGGAAGCGGTCAAGGGACGCACGATTGAGCTTCTCAAGATGGTCGGTATCGCAAACAGCGAGGGCATCTACAACATGTACCCGCACGAGCTCTCCGGCGGTATGCGGCAGCGTGTCATGATCGCAATGGCACTCGCCTGCTCGCCGAAGCTCATCATTGCCGATGAGCCGACCACCGCACTGGACGTGACGATTCAGGCACAGATTCTGGATCTGCTCCGCGGTCTGAAGGACAAGATCAATTCGTCCATCATGCTGATTACCCATGACCTCGGCGTCATCGCGGAGATGGCGGACTATGTCGTGGTCATGTACTCCGGCCGTGTGGTGGAAGCGGGAACCGCAAAGGAAATCTTTTCGAGCCCGGCACACCCCTATACCATCGGCCTCATGGCGTCGAAGCCGGTCGTCGGTAAGCACCAGGACAAGCTCTACTCGATCCCCGGCAAGGTGCCGAACCCGATTAACATGCCAAATTACTGCTACTTCCGCGACCGCTGCGACAAGCGCGAGAGGTGTTGCGACGGTGCTTATCCGGGCGAAATCTGGCTCTCCGAGACACACCGGGTCAGCTGCTACCGCTATGATGAGGCACACATGGGTTCCGGGCAGAGCAAAGCCTGAGAGGAAACGAGGAAACGATGGAAAATATCGAAGAGAAGGCATTGACGCCCCTCGTGCACAACGAAGAAAATATCCTGGAAGTCAACGGCCTGAAGAAATACTTCCCGATTAAGGGCGGTTTTTTCAACAGCGTGGTCGGTCAGGTTAAGGCACTGGACGGCATTTCCTTTCATATCAAACGAGGAACCACCATGGGATTGGTGGGAGAGTCCGGCTGCGGCAAGACGACGGCCGGCAGAACCATACTTCGCTTAAACGGCGGCAAGACCGCCGGACAGGTGCTGTTCAACGGCAAAGAAGTCTATGACATTCCGAAGAACGAGCTGAATGAGCTTCGCGTGAAGATGCAGATTATCTTCCAGGATCCGTTCTCCTCGCTCTCGCCCCGACTGCCGGTCGGCGAGATTATCGGCGAGGCGGTGCGTGAGCACAATTTAGTGCCGAAGAACGAGTACGAGGACTATATCGATCAGATCATGGACAACTGCGGTCTGCAGCCCTTCCACAAGGATCGCTATCCGCACGAGTTCTCCGGCGGTCAGCGTCAGAGAATCTGCATCGCGAGAGCGCTTGCGCTGAACCCGGAATTTGTGGTCTGCGATGAGCCGGTCTCGGCACTCGATGTCTCGGTACAGGCGCAGATCATCAACCTCCTGGAGGACTTACAGGAAAAGTACAACCTGAGCTATCTTTTTATCTCGCATGACCTCTCGGTGGTCGAGCATATCTCGGACACGGTCGGTGTCATGTACCTCGGCAATATCGTGGAGTTCGGCACGACGGAGGAGCTGTTCGCAAATCCGCTGCACCCCTACACGAAGGCCCTGTTCTCCGCGATTCCGATTCCGGATCCGGAGGCAAAGATGAAGCGCATCATCCTGGAGGGAAGCATTCCTTCGCCGGCCAATCCGCCGTCGGGCTGCAAGTTCCACACGCGCTGTGCGCAGTGCATGGAGAAGTGCAAGACCCAGGTGCCGGAGCGGAAGGATATGGGAGACGGACACTATGTCTGCTGCCACCTTTACGATGACAAGTAATAAGCTTCTATGCAGGGTTGAGGCTTAAGAGAGAGCAATACGGTTGCCGTCTATGCAGAATTGTGTAGACGGCAGCCTTTTTTTGAAAACAAAAACGGACTGCCGGCATGCGCCGGGTTTCGAGGTGCACCGACAGCCTCTTTGCGAGACGACACAGGCATTGGGGAGGAAAGGTATATGGCCTGGTTGACACTGGGACTGTTTGCGGCGGGCTTGCTGTTATGCCTGTTCTGCAAGCTATCCGTTCTGTATGCACTGAGTTTCGGCCTGCTGCTGTTTTCGGTTTACGCGCGCCGCAGCGGGTTTTCATGGACAGAGATTTTGCGCATGGCGCTTCGGGGCGTTTGGAAGATACGCGGCATTCTGATCACTTTCGTTCTGATTGGCACGATGACCGCGCTCTGGCGGGCGGCGGGAACGCTCCCGGTGGTGGTCTGCTATGCGGCGGGGTTCATTCGCCCCTCGGTCTTTTTACTGATGACCTTTCTCCTGAACTGCGCGGTCTCAGTGCTGACGGGCTCTGCCTTTGCGACCTCGGCGACCATGGGTGTGATTTGCGCCGCGATGGGCAGGACCGCGGGCATCAGCATGCAGTTGACCGGCGCGGCGGTATTGTCCGGTGCCTATTTCGGAGACCGCTGTTCCCCGGTTGCGACCAGTGCGCTCTTGGTTGCGGAACTGACCCACACGAATATCTTTGACAACATTAAAAACATGTTGCGAACCGCCTTGGTTCCTTTTTTGCTCGCCTGCGCGGTTTATGCAGGGCTCGGGCTCCATGCGGTGCCGAGCGGAGAGCTTCTCAACCTGCGGGCGCTCTTTGCAAGGGAACTGCGTCTTCATTGGCTCGCGATACTTCCGGTTGTTGTGATTATGTTGCTTTCCCTGCGGCGGGTGGACGCAAAGACCGCCATGGCGGCGAGTATCTTGACCGCCGTCCCGCTGGCTGTCTTTCTGCAAAAGTTCGCGCCCGCGGACTTACTGCGAATTTCTCTCTTCGGCTATCGCGCATCGGATCCCGAAGCAGCAGCCATGCTGAACGGCGGCGGCATTGCGGCCTTTGTCAAAATCACGGGAATTGTGAGTCTCTCGGCCTCGTACGCGGAGCTCTTTCAGAAGACAGACTTACTGGTCGGGGTCAAGGCCTTGGTGGAGCGTTTCGCGAGAAGAACAAGCCCCTATGCAGCTGTACTCGGGACGTCGGTGCTCTCTGCGATGCTGGCCTGCAACCAGACCCTCACAGTTATGCTGACGAAGCAGCTCTGCGAGGAGGTAGAACCGGAAAGCTCGAGACTTGCGCTCGGGCTTGAGGACAGTGCGGTCATCATCGCGGCGCTGATTCCCTGGTCTGTCGCGGCTGCGGGGCCGCTGGCTTCCATCGGCGCGCCGGGAACTGCGGTCTTACTTGCCTGCTATCTCTACCTCTTGCCCCTCTGGCGATTGATGACGGCAAAGCAGAGGTTCATCGGTTTTGCTTAAACTTGCGGGCGAAGCGAAACTTGAAAAAAGCGCGGAGAGGCGCTATGCTTTAAGGACTTTACCGAGACAGAGCAGAAGCAGATCGAAGCGGGGCTTTCGACCGCAGTAATCGGTGACAAAGAGGCTGCCGCAAAGATTTTGGCGTTGGTACCGGAGGCGTGGATTCAGAAGATTCCGTTTTTTGTGCGGAAGCACGCGACCACCAAGACCATAGAGCGGATTGCAAGCGAGTATCCGGAGCTCTACGCCGTTGCCAAGCGGCCGGGAGCACTGCCCGAGGCGGAGAGAGAGGCGCTTCGCGGCATCATCACGGGCATCTTTGAGGAGAGAATGAAAAAGCATAAGATTCGGTGAGTAGAAACCGGGCTGTGCGGCGCCACTGAAGGCACAGTCTTCGCGACAGAAAGGACGGACCATGCCACCACTGAAAATCATGAAGACCGTATCCGCCGTAAGTTTCATCGCGCTGGCAGCGGCATTCGCGCTGTACCGTTTGACTGATATTCATGTGTTTAAGGTGCTTGCAATCAGCTTTGGGACTGTGTTTTACCACTTCTATGTGCGCCTCATTGTCGGCATTTACATTGACAAGGTCAAGCAGAACCGCGCGGACATCACACGGCCGTGGTACCGGATACGCCCTTGGGAGACACGTTTTTACAAGCGCATCGGCGTGAAAAACTGGAAGGATAAGATGCCCACATCGTTTCCGGAGTATTACGATCTCCGGAAGCACACACCGCTGGAACTCGCACAGGTGACCTGCCAGTCGGAAATCATTCACGAGGTCAATGTGCTTATCAGCGCGGGGGCTCTGCTCGGCGCCATTCCGTTCGGGATGTTTCCGGCCTTTTTCCTGAGCTCGCTCGCGGCAGGCTGCTTTGACATGATTTTTGTCGTGATGCAGCGTTACAACCGGAGTCGCCTTATGCCGCTCGTGGAACGGCAGCGGCGCGCGGCTGGGAAGATAGGCAGCGGCACTGCGCAAGGCAACAAAACAGGAGGAACAAGATGACGGTGACAGAAAAGAACGGGGCGGTCAGAAATAAGCTTCTGCTGGTCAATGACCTCGCTGGTTACGGAAAGGTGGCGCTCTCCGCGATGCTGCCCATACTCTCGCACATGGGGTTTGAACTGTTTACGCTTCCAACAGCGCTGGTTTCCAACACGCTCGACTATGGAAAGTTCGAGATTCTGGACACGAAGGACTATATCCGGGAAACACTCCGCATCTGGCAGGAACTCGGCTTCTCCTTTGATGTGGTGGCGACCGGCTTTCTCGCATCCGATGAGGAGGCGGAACTGCTCGCGGTATTTTGTGCGGAAGAGCGGGAAAAAGGCACCCTGATTTTTGCGGATCCGGTTCTCGGAGATGACGGAAGCCTCTATCACGGCATCGGGACAGCGGCGGTCGAGAACCGGAAAAAGCTGCTCTCGGTCGCGGATATCATAAAGCCGAACTACACGGAGGCCTGCCTCCTCACGGGAACTGCCTACGACGAGACCGGCATCTCCCGCGCGGATGGGGAGACTTTGCTTCGGAAACTGCGCGCGGCGGGAAAAAGTTCGGTGGTCATCACCTCGGTTCCGGTGCGGGAGGCGGCGGGAAAAAAGTGCTGCCTCGGCTATGACCGCGAGAGCGGGCAGAGTTTTTGCCTCCCGTATGAGGAGATTCAGGTGCGCTTTCCCGGCACCGGTGACATTTTCTCCTCGATTCTGCTCGGCGATTTGCTGCGGGGTGAGAAACTTGAGGCAGCGACTGCCCGCGCGATGCGGCTGGTGCGGGCTATGATTGCGGCAAATGCGGACCGCGCGGACAAGTACCGCGGTATTCCGGTCGAGTGCTATCTCGGAGAAATTTGAGTGAGACAGGCGGAAAAGGAGGGAGAAGAGCATGAATTGGTTGCAAAAGAATGGGAGAGGCCTGCTGGTTTGCCTCGCGCTGGCTGTGCCGTCTTGGATCATCGGAAAGCGGTTTCCGGTCATCGGCGGCGCGGTCATTGCAATTTTACTCGGCATGGGAATCGGGATGGTCTGGAGCGACAAGGGACAGGCCGCAGCCGGGATCCGCTTCACCTCGAAGATGGTGTTGCAGTTTGCGGTTGTACTGCTCGGCTTCGGCATGAATCTCGGTGTGGTGGTAAAGACGGGCAGCCAGTCGCTCCCGATTATTGTGTGTACCATCAGTACCGCGTTGCTGCTCGCTTGGTTGCTCTGCCGCCGGCTTCGCATCCCCGGCAACACCGCGATTCTGGTCGGCGTCGGCTCCTCGATTTGCGGCGGTTCCGCGATTGCGGCGACAGCACCTGTCATCGGCGCGGACGATGATGAGGTTGCGCAGGCAATCTCGGTCATTTTCTTTTTCAATGTGCTCGCGGCAATTTTCTTCCCGATGCTCGGCCGCGCTCTCGGCTTCGACACGACAAGCGGCGAGAGTTTCGGCCTGTTTGCCGGAACCGCAATCAACGACACTTCGTCGGTGACGGCGGCGGCCTCAACCTGGGACAGCATGTGGCAGCTGGGCAGCCAGACACTCGACAAGGCCGTGACCGTGAAACTGACGAGAACACTTGCGATTATTCCGATTACACTGGTCTTAAGCCTGCTCCGTGCGAGAGCGGCCGGAAATGAGGCGGGGAGTTTCAGCTTCCGTAGAGCTTTCCCGATGTTTATTCTCTACTTTATTCTCGCGGCGCTCATCACGACCGTTGCGGTACAGGCGGGGCTTCCGGCTTCTGCCTTCCGCCCGTTAAAAGAACTGTCCAAGTTCTGTATCATCATGGCCATGGCGGCGATCGGCCTGAACAGCAATCTCGTGAAACTCGTAAAGAGCGGCGGCAAGCCGCTCCTGCTCGGCGCAATTTGCTGGGGCGGAATTACGGCAGTGAGCCTGTTCCTGCAGAAGATTATGTTTTGAGAAAAAGAGCAGCGAAGTCGCTGCTCCTTTTTTATAGGTTCGTCCTCCCTCGGTACTATGTTGATTGTGGTGATTTACATTATACCTGAAGGACGAGCCGCTGGCTCTTTTCGATTTTTGAATTTACACCATTATATGGGCATTACCGTGGTGTTACAAAAAGCGCTGACCACTACATCGTGTCGCTGTTTTAGAAAGACTAGATTTGCAATATCTGTGCAATCTTTGTGAGCAAATTCTAGGAATTTGGAAAAGAATAGACGTCAGAATAAAAAAACAAAGACAGGTGGATGTATGAACATCCGACCTGTCTTTGACATTCAGAAAAGTCGCTTGTATAAGGTGGGATGAAGGCAATACCTTATCATCCCAAAATATTATATACTCCAAGAAGCGCGACAAGAACAAGAACGAAGAGGCATACAGCTGAAGCTGCAAATAATGTCAGGAAGAGCTTATTTTCTTTTTCTTTGTCGAAGTCCGGATCGGAAGAAGCTGCAGCCATAATTAATCCGCCACCTGTTGATGCAGGGCTAAGGCCTGCAAAGGAAGCTGTCAAACACATGATGCTGATAAGTCCTACAGGAGATATGCCAACACTTGTTGCAACATTGCCAACGGTCGGAATCATGGTCGGCCAGACGACACCAATTGCGGAACTAAACCATGACATAATACCGGCAGTCAGCCCTTGGATTGCAGTTGCTGTCCTCGGTGTCATAATAGAAGCCAGACCATTGGAGAGTAATTCAACTCCGCCAACTGAAATTACGATATTCATCAACATGCCAAAACCAGTTACCATCAGCAGGGTGGACCAGGAAATTGCCTGAAAAACTTTTTTCTCATCAGCAGCACCGATCAAGATGAGGAAGATGCCAATGGCAAATGCCAATAATCCGACATTGCGGGAGAAGAAGGCAGAGCCGATAATAAGGACGGCAAATCCGGCAAGAGTCAGGAGTTGCATTCTGTTAAAATGAGGGATGTCTTCCTGTTCTGTCATAGCATTGGGTTTTTTACCTCTGCTAAACCAGAAATAAGCAGCGATAGCAAGAATTATCGTTGTAATTGTAGCATAGATTAAAACATCTATCTCATAGCCTTGGATACCCTGTGGTGTTGCGAGTTCCCGAATTAGTGCAGATTCAGGTGTAATCGGAGAGAAACGTCCGGCGAAGGATCCCATTTCTCCAATAATGGCAAGCATCGTAGAACTATAACCGGTGGTTTTCGCCAGAGGCAGGGAAAGAGCTGCCACAATTCCAAGTGCAGGGACACAGCCAGGACCAATGGCTGCAATACCATAACCAATGATATAGAGCATAATAGGTGCAATAAAGGCATGGCCACCCGAGAGACGTAAGACCTTTTTGGACAGAAGCTCAAGCGCTCCATTGGTTATGCCGACTGCGCAGAGTAGAGAGACTCCGAGAAGCATAATGAACAGGCTGGATGAAAATCCCTTTATGACTTCTTTGTCAGTTGTACCGATAAAGCTGGCAAAGATTGTGACAGTAAGAATAGCAATCAGTCCAACATTCATTTTGCGGAAAAATCCAACGAAAATAGCTGCGATGAGAACTAGTAGTGAAACAAAAGCAATATTCATGGTTAAACTCCTCGCGGATTGATAAGGTGGTGGATTGTAATAGGTTACGAGTTCTGAGGAACCGGAATCAAATCATGAATGGTATTTTTTACAAGTAAGTTTGCTCCAGAGTAATTTCCTGGGATTTCCTCATGTTCCTCTTTGGCCAAAGTGAGAATCTTATCAAATGAAATGCCGGTATGAACTCCCATTTCTTCGAACATGAATACCAAATCTTCGGTTGCTGTATTACCAGAGGCTCCGGGGGCAAAAGGACAACCACCAAGACCGCCAAGTGTAGATTGAATGCCGTCAGCGCCGGCCTTCCATCCTTCAAGAGAACAGACAATCCCCATCCCTCTTGTGTCATGGATATGGAGTTCCAGCCGTGCGTCAGGAAAGGCTTTTTTCATGGCACGTGTGAAAGAAGCTACTTGTGCGGGATCAGATTGTCCCACGGTATCGCATAAATTAAAAGTGCGTACCCCCATGTCATATGCTCGCCCACAGAAATCTACTACAGCTTGTGCGGAACGCTGTTTTCCTTCAAAGGGACATCCAAAAGCGGTCGCCACATCCAGTACGACTTTCATATCACTGAGCTGCTCAATGATTTTACGGAGCTCTTCAAAGCTTTGATCATGTGTTTTGCGAACATTAGCCATATTGTGACTTCGGCTCAGAGAAATCACAGTGTTCACCTTTTTGAGACCGGCTTCGTGCGCATTTTGCGCGCCGCGAAAGTTTGGAACAAGAGCAAAAAGGTCTAAATCAGGATGACGCTCTACGATGGTCTTAGCGACTGTTGTAGCATCCTGCATCTGCGGGATTGCCTTGGGGCTCACAAAGCTAGTAATCTGAAGATGTTTGATACCCGTTGCAATCAGCTGCTCAATGTAATATATCTTGCGCTCAGCCGGAAGATAGCTACAGAGATTTTGGAACCCATCACGAGGTCCGACCTCGATGATGTCGACATGATGGTTAATTTCGCTCATGGTATTCCTCCTTAGAAAGTGTTAAATCAGATGATTTTCTTTTCTCGCAAAAGTTCAATCTGTTCCGGACTAAGATTTGCGTAGGCTTGGAAAATCGTGTCATTGTCCTGGCCAAGAGAAGGCGCAGGGGTTTCCGGATCGGCAGGATGGTTTGTAAATTTGAGTGCATTGTTTGTGGTAGGAACATCTCCGATACCAGGCTGGCGGATAGAAGGAAACATCTTTCGTGCACCGGCAATTTGCGGATCTTTCACAATACGGTCAATAGTATTGATTGGTGTAGAGGGGACACCGACTTTATTCAATTGATCGGCCACCTCATCAATCGTGGAACGCATAGTCCAAGCTTCTATGAGCTCTTTTAAAGCGGCATGATTTTTCACGCGATCAGAGACGGTGAGAAATCTTGGATCTTCCTTAAGCTCAGGCATTCCCATTACATCGCAGAGCGTCGCATAAAGTTTGTCATTGCCCGCACCGATAATGACATCTCCATCGGAAGTACGGAAAGAGTCATAGGGATAAGTCGATTCGTAGCGATTGCCTATGCGAGTAGGAATACGCCCTCCATTGAGATAAATCATATTGATGTTTTGCATCGCTGATACAACCGAATCAACTAAGGCAACATCAACTTTTTCACCCTCCCCAGTCTTATTTTTATTGTTAAGAGCTGCGAGAATGCCGATTGTAAGATTCAGCCCGCCAAGAACATCGCCCATCGGAGTGCCTGTACGCGTGGGAGCACCACCTTCCCAACCGGTCGTACTCATCAATCCGCCGGCAGCTTGACCGATGATGTCATAACCTGCACGCTTACTATAAGGGCCTGTATGTCCATAACCAGAGACAGCGCCGTAGATAAGGCCCGGATTAACTTTTTTTAGGTCCTCATATCCGAGATGTAACTTTTCCATAGTGCCGGGACGATAGTTCTCAATTAAGATGTCAGCTTTCTGAACCATTGCGAGGAAAACCTCACGCCCCTCATCTGTTTTAAGATTCAGGGTGCAGCCCTTTTTTCCACGATTAAGGCCCATGTAGTAGCAGCTCTGTCCGCTAACGAAGGGACCATAGGCACGGCTGTCATCTCCTTTTCCGACCATTTCGATCTTGATGACAGTTGCACCCATGTCAGCAAGTAACATGCCACAATAAGGACCCGCCAACACTCGTGTCAAATCCAGAACAACGGTACCTTCCAATAACCCGTTAGCCATAACGCACCTCCATATTCTGTATAGCCGGATCGTACAGCTTGTTGCCAGATAGCTGTATTTGATGAATGCAAGATAGCAAAAAAGGGATTTTGGGGCAATTTGACGAAAATGAAGGACAATGTTGATGTGATTTGTTTCTCATACGGGGAAATACAGAAGAAATTGAAACAAATCGTGATATAATTAAGGTCGCTTTCTCAGGTGTGAAGTGGAGTGGGACGGATTAAGGACAAAAAATGTGAGAATTTTAGGGTAACAGGAGTAGGGGAATGAAAGAGAGCTATAAGATCTGTTTTCTGGGATATCAGGGACTTACAGAAATGGCCAAAAAGACAATTGAAGATATGAAATTGTCGGACACAGAGTTTATGTTGCGAGATTGTACACCGGATAGTCTGAGAGAGGTTTTGGATGAGGCGGTAACGGCAGGCTATGAAATTTTCATTGGAGGTGGAAGCAACTATGCTAGGTTTAAGCAAATTAGCTCGATGTACATACAAGAGTTACAGGTGACGGAAGTCGATTATCTGACGGCTTTGAGAAAATCGGAGGCCTATGGGCATAATCCGGCAATTGTTTTGTATAAATATAGGCAACCCATTGACATCGCTGTACTATCACAACTTTTCGGAAAGCAAGTGGGTCTATTGGTATACGAAGAGACGGGTGAATTGAAAGATTTGATTGAGGAATCAAACTATGATGTCCTGATAGGAACAACAGTAGTACGAAGTTATGCTTTACAGGGAAACAGGCAATATGTACTTGCCTATGCAGGGGAGAAGACAATACGTAGCGCAATTTTGCGAGCAAGAAATAGCGCAGCATTTATAAAAAAAGAACAACGCCTTGCGGTGATTAATCGCGCCTTAATGCAGGATACGAATATTGGAATTATCATCAGCAATGAAGATGGATATGTAACTATGATTAATAGGGTTGCGGAAGAATATTTAGAGTTGAATGCTGGAGCGGCCAATGGGAGATTGTTGGCAGAGTTACAAAGAAATTTGGCTCCGAGGGAAGATTCAACATCAGAGTTTTTCAGAATTATTCAAGGAGTTCGTCTGCGCTGTACACAAAAAAAACTATTCGTTAAGGGTGAATTTATAGGATATTTTACCACACTAAGAATAGACAACTCCAAGCTCGCTATTACGCGCAACAAAGAAGTTTCTTTGCCAGTGGAAGTAGCATATCATTGGCATGATATGGTTACAGAGTCGGCAGTTATGCGAAAAGCTATTACGTATGGACAGCAAATCACAGACTCGTGGTTTCCTTGTACAATCATGGGGGAACAGGGAACACATAAAAAATTATTTGCAGAGTGTTTACATTCCGATAGCTCGAGAGCTGAAAAGCCTTTGATCATGTTAAATCTATCTACTATCTCTGAAAATGATGCAGGAAGGCATTTGCTGGGTTGTAGTGATCCGAAAGAACCACATGTGGGATTGTTAGAAATGGCAAATGGGGGAACAGTAGTTTTAAGTAATCTTAATTATTCTAATCGGGCTGTGCAAGCTTGCTTACTTGATGCCGTAACATATCATCAGATTGTTCCAACTGGGGGATATAAGAAAATTAGTTTAAACATCCGATTCATAACCATTCTAGACACACCGGTTTATATGGGGGAAATTAATACAGGTCTGTATAGTCTTCTTACAACGCAGGTGATTGAAGTGCCGCCTATACGAGATAGAAAAGAGGATATAGTTCCATTATTTGAACGAGAAATAGAGCTGTGTATTAATAAGCCATTCCGATTAAAACGCTTTGAAAAAGCTATTAATGTTTTGCAATGGTACGAATGGAGAGGAAATCTTTCAGAGATACAGGCATGCGCGGCACGCTTTGGATTGTCATACTTAGAAAGATCTTCTGCAACACAGGCTTCTGTATACAGAAATGTCATCGACGCAATCGGAAGGAAAAAAATAATAAAGCAAGCAGAGGACAATTTTAATAAAACGGAACAGACAGCAGCGGACTTTAGTAGGATGGTAAATGAGATGTGTGATTATGCAGGTATGACACAAGCCGAAGTAGCAGAACTTTTGAAAATGAGCAGAACAACACTTTGGAGGAAGATGGAACAGAACTGATTGCATCTGCTGTTGATCGAAAGAATTTTAGGCCAATTGAAGCAAAAACAGAATATTCATGCAACTTCGATTTGGGGCGAGTGATATGTGAACACTAGTGCCTGAGCCTATTACGGGAGATTTTCTATCTTTGGAAGTGTTGATATATTACAAAATGAGGTATAAAATCAAGACATCGAACGAGCTGAAATGGGTTTGTTGCGTTTAAAGGAGGGGCAAGTATGACATCGGCAATGTTGACAGATTTACTGAAGAGTTTGGGGCTACTAGGTGGAGCATTGATGGTAGGTGTCTTTTTGCGGAGCAAGCTTGGTTTTCTGCAGAAGACTTTCATTCCGGCGTCCGTCATCGGTGGTTTTCTTCTTCTGCTGCTTGGGCCACAGGTCTTTAATGTGACAGGTAAATTAGGCGTTCCGACAGAGTGGTATAGTTACTATTCTATGATTCCGGGTATCCTAATTGTTCCGGTTGTTGCGGGCGTTCCGCTTGGACTTCGCCTCAAACGGAAAGGCAGCGAGGGTGTAGACTCCGGTTTTATAAAAAATGTATTTCCGCTGTTTTTCATTGGCCTTGGGGTCTCGATGACTCAGTTTGCAGTTGGATATTTGGTGCATCTTTTGTTTCAAGGATCATATGATTTTTATAATCAGTTTGGCATTGAACTTGCAATCGGTTTTGTTGGCGGACATGGAACGGCAGGTACTCTTGGCAATACCTTGAAAGAGTTGAATCTTCCCTATTGGGAAACTGCACAGGGAGTTGCTACGACAACGGCCACATTCGGTATTGTTGGCGGAATTTTGATTGGAATCGCATTAATTAACTGGGCAGCGCGTTCTGGAAGAACAGCACTTCTCAATAAGCCGGCGGACATTCCTGCGGTTTTCTTGAGAGGTTATGAGCGCGATGTGACGAAGCAACATTCCATGGGGCGGGAGACTACGCAGTCTTCTTCTATAGACGCATTAGCTTTTCATACAGCATTGATTTTTTTGGCCTGTGGGCTCGCCTACTTCTGTATTAAAGTGGCAAAAGTTGCGAATATCCCGGTTCTGAAGAGTATTTCGGTTTGGGCTTACGGAATGGTATGCATGTTTTTTATTTGGGGAATCATTTGTAGACTTAAAATCGATTATTTAGTGGATGGTGCGGTGAAGAGTCATATTACTGGTTCTTTTACAGAGTTTGCGGTAACCGGAGCAGTTGCTTCGTTGCCGATTAAGGCAGTTGCAACTTATATTCTACCGATTGTGGTTATGTGCTTTATTGGATATATTGTGACAACTCTCTGGCTCGTGTGGCTCAGCAAAAAACTTTTAAAGGGATATTGGTTTGAGCAGATGATTGGAACTTTAGGTATGGCGACTGGTGTTTTTATAACAGGTGTCATGTTACTTCGGATTTGTGATCCGGATTTAAAATCTCCTGCTTTGACAACTTATTCGTTGTCATATACCGCGACAAGTATTGTTTATTTTGCATTGCTAAATTTGTTTATTACATTGCCGGAAACGAGCGGTGTTTTAATGACTGTTATTGTGGCTTGCGGAATTTCTTTGGCTTGTCTTGTGGCAGCTATCATTTCAGGACGACTTTGCTTTGGAAAGGTTGAAAACCCATAAGAGGTGCTTTTCTCGCTCGTTCGATAAGCGATGAAGTAGATAACGAGCGGTGGAGAGATTTCACCGCTCGTTTACAGTAGGAGATGAAGAGAGAGGGGGAGTATTGCTGTGAAAAGGGACTATGAGAAAAAGTTGATTGAAGTGAGCAGGAAAATCTGGGACTATGCAGAACTTCGTTTTCAAGAAAAAAAATCTGCAGCAGCTCTCGCGGACTTACTGGAAGTAGAGGGGTTTTCCGTGACTCGGGGGCTTGCCGGAATGGATACTGCATTTCAGGCGGTTATCGGGACCGGACATCCTGTCATCGGTATTTTAGCAGAGTATGATGCGCTTTCAGGGCTCTCTCAGGAAGCGGGGGCGTTGGAACCCATTGCACGAGCTGGGATTGAGTCCGGTCATGGATGTGGGCACAATCTACTTGGTACAGGAGCAGTTGGTGCGGCCCTCTTACTTCGAGATTATCTAGAAGAAAGTGGGAATCTGGGAACTGTTATGCTTCTCGGTTGTCCTGCCGAAGAGGGCGGCGCGGGGAAAACATATATGGCTCGCGCCGGTGTGTTTGACGGACTGGATCTTGCATTGACTTGGCATCCCGCTGGAGGGTATGCGGTTATGACTGGGTCAATGCAGGCTAATTGCCAGGCCTATTTTCGCTTTAAAGGAAAGTCGGCTCATGCGGCTGCGGCACCATTTCTAGGAAGAAGTGCTCTGGATGCTGTGGAACTTATGGATGTAGGCGTTAATTACATGCGGGAGCATATTGAGCCGACTGATCGCATTCATTACGCGGTATTAGATACAGGTGGCAGTTCTCCCAATGTGGTACAGAACCATGCAGAAGTACTGTACCTAATTCGTTCTACGGATAATGAGAAAGTGCAGGCACTGTATGAAAGGGTCTGTAAGGTTGCGCAAGGAGCAGCATTGATGACAGAAACAGAACTTGAAATCTGCTTTGACAAAGCTTGCTCGAATACAATATCAAATTCAGTGCTGGAGGATGTGCTTTATCAGAGTATGCTACGAATCCCGTTACCACACTATACTGAGGAAGAATTACGCTTTGCTAGGCGAATCCGTGACACTTACCGATCTTTATCGATGGAGAATGACTTAGCACTCTCATTCCTTCCCAATGTAAAGCAGAGAGTCTATGCCAGAAAACTGGCAGAGACGGAGATGGCACAGTTTGTGGTTCCGCATGAACATTTGGATGTTTATATTGCTGGTTCCTCAGATGTCGGAGACTGCAGTCATGTGGTTCCAACTGCCCAGTTTGTGGCGGGAACGGCGACGCCGGGAACACCGGGACACTCTTGGCAGATGGTATCACAGGGGAGATGTAGCACTGCAGAAAAAGGGATGCTCTATGCAGCGGAAGTTTTAGCGGACGCTGTGAAGACTATATTTGAGAATCCGGAGCTTGCAGTGCAGGCAAAAGCAGAGTTTTTGGCGGTGACGGAAGGAAAACCCTATGTCTGTCCGATTCCTGTCGATATTAAACCACATCAACAAATGAGGAATAGGATAGTTTGAAACATTCAGAAAGGAGAAAATTTTGCTTAATATTATTGAAGAAGCAAAGGCAATCAATCCGCAGTTGATCGATATCCGCAGAGCGTTTCACAGAGACCCAGAGATATCGAATCAGGAGGAGCGAACGGCAGAGAAGATTCTCAAGATTTTGGAAGAGGTTGGTGGCTTTGAAATTCGAAGTGGCATTGGAGGGCATGGGATATTAGCGGATCTCCATGGAAAAAATGCAGGAAAGAACATTGCGCTTCGGGCGGACATGGATGCTCTTTCGATACAAGAAGAGACCGGGTTACCTTTTTCTTCACAGAACCCGGGCATCATGCATGCCTGTGGACATGATGGGCATATGACTTGCTTACTCGGAGCGGCGAAACTTTTAAAGGCACATCAGTCGGAAATACAAGGAAGCGTGCGTCTTATTTTTCAACCGGCAGAGGAGATGGCTCCGACCGGTGGCGCACGTAAAATGATTGAAGGTGGTGCACTTGAAGGAGTGGATGCAGTGTTTGGCTTACATGTGTGGCCGAATCTGCCAATCGGTAAAATCGGAACAAGACCGGGTTCATTGATGGCGGCATCAGATCATTTTTCTATTACGATTAAGGGAGACAGCGCACACGGTGCAATGCCACAACTTGGGCATGACGCTTTAGTGGCAGGTGCACAGTTTATTTCTGCAGTGCAGAGTATTATAAGTCGAAATACGGATCCGTTGGAAGCTTGTGTGGTGACAATCGGCGTTTGTCGAGCCGGAACACGTTACAATATTGTGCCGGGGAGCTGTTATCTGGAAGGGACGGTAAGAACTTATAGTCCGGAAGTGCGGAAGAATACTGAAGTTCGGATGCGACAGTTACTAGCAGGTATCTGTGCAGCAATGGAATGTGAAGCGGAAATAAGCTATGAAAATGGATATCCTGCTTTACGAAATAATCCGAGAATGGCAGAATATATGATGGAAGAAATCACAAAGCTCTTTGGGGCTGAGAATGCTGTCAAGATGGAACGTCCTGCTATGACAGCAGAGGACTTTGCGTTCTATCTCGAGGAAGTGCCTGGAGCGTTTGCTTGGTTAGGAACCCAGGCGACCGATGATGCGGAGTTCTGGCCGCTTCACAGTAGTCATTACAAATCTAATGAGGATGCACTTTGGAGAGGAGCTGCGCTTCTTGCCTCTCTGGCACTGAATTTTAAAGCCTAAGGAAAAATCCGTATCCTAGTTGATAGGATACGCTGATTCTTGGATTCGCATATGAGCTAGAGATATCTATGATAAAGTGCACAAACGAAAAGGAGCTGCCTACCGCAGCTCCTTTTCGTTTGCACTGTATGCAGTAAATCCGTTTTTCTCACAATAGCTCTGTATTTCCGCCGAAAGCTTTGCGGAGGGGCGGTATTCAATGAGATAGATCTTGAGGCCCGCTTCTTTGGCGCGAGTCAAATAGTCGAGGTAATAGTTGCGGGTCTCGGCATCCTGTGCGGTATAGCGGTTTTTCGCAAAGTCGATTTTCGTGAAGACACTCTCCTGATTCACGCCGTCGAAAAGCGTACGGGCAGTTCCGTTTTCCATACAGGCGCTCACAAAGACATCGCCGCCGTTTACGATGCAAGGCTTTTGATAGCGGCTTAGGCCGTGGAGCATGGTCGTGAGCCCGTTGAAGATATCTTCGCGCGGGTAGAGTGCGTAGACATCGCAGTTGTCGAGGAAGAAGCCGTCAAGCCCGAGAGCGGCATACGCGGCCCCGAGTTCATCGACCACGAATGTTTGCCAGGCCGGGGAGGAGACATCCACCCAGTGCTCCTCGGGCCAGTTTTCGTAGGGGGCGAGGGTGATAGTTGCAAAGCGTTCATAATACGGGCGATAGTTCTCGATGGAACCTAAGTTTAAGTAGCCGTAGACGCTTTTTCCCTCGGCTTGCAGCGCTTTGATTTGCTCTGCGGAAAAGGCGCTCGGCTCAATCACGACTGTGCGGTAGGGGCGAAGGCGTTTTAGGTCTGAGGCCTCAAGCCCGATGAATACGCCGTAGGGGTACGAATTGGCGGCGGGTTCGGGGCGAAATAAGCGAAGGCAGAGCAGGCAGAGCGCAAGGAGCGGGAGCAGAAGCGGAAAAAAGCGAAGCGGTTTACGCATAGCGTGTCCTCCGTTCGAAAAGGAATGAAAGTTCGGGATGTTGAAATGTATGATACCACGAATCGGGCGGCGGGAAAGCGGACGGGCGTTATCGGAAAAATAAAAAAGCAGCATCCGCAAATGCGGGCGCTGCTTTTTCGTTGCCGTTTTCGGCCTTGTGTCTTTTATTCGGAATCTGTTTCATCATGCGAGGAGACATATATCACTTCCTCATGTGCCTCCGGTCCGATCGGGTAGGAGACATTGAGAAGTTGCCGGTTCTTCATGAGGCCATAGATGGTCGGGATTGCCCCGCACAGCATCGCGAAGTAGTAGAGGGCCAGATTGCGGTAGTAGACCGGAAGCAGTTCGCTTGTCTTGACCACCTCGTTGACGACCGGGAATGCATCGAAGACATTTGCTTCATAGGCGCGCGCAATCGTGATGGCCCAGTCGAGCTGATTGCCGAGGTAGGTCATACCGACCATGATGAGAATACTGCACACAAGGCCAACGGTATCGAACTTGCCGGAGAGCAGCTCATAGCCCTTTGCGACGCAGACACCCATGACCAGGCCAGTCCAGGGTGAGACATAGCCGAGTTGACCGATCAACACCATTACAAAGAGGCCGGCGAAACTTCCGATTAAGGCGCCGACAATACCGGCAATCGGGTTGCCGCGCTTGGCATTCTGTTCATTAAAGGAGGACTGGGCGCGATTGCGCTCCGTGTCGTACTCATCATGGGTCAGGAAGCGGAGACCGCCGCTCACATAGTAGCAGCTGCTTTCATCCGGGCGGCCGCTCAGCTCACTGCAGTCGCGGAGGCTGTTCGCCTTGAGGAATTCGGTGAGCACCGCGGCGGCGGCAGCGCTCCGCTCAAGTTTGCCGTTGTCGGTCATTGCGTTCGGGATGGAATAGGTCGCGCGATAGCCCTGAACAGACGGGTTGGAGAGAACTTTCTTGTTCTCCTTGTGTGCCTGCTTTAAGACCTCTTTCTCCGGCATTTGGCCTGTGCCGTTTGAAACCGAGACGATGATTTGGCGCAGATTGTTCTGCATGATGAAAGCGATGTGGTAACCGTTGTAGATGCCTGCGACGATTCCGCTCTCGCGGTCGTAGTTGAGTCCAAGCTCCGTGGCGAGCCGTTGATTAACGCTTATGACAGACATGTGAGCTCCTCTCCGATCGTATATTCTTAAAAACCTTCCGAACCAGTATAGGGGGTATTTCGAAAGAAAACAAGGTCGAGTCTTTCGACGACAAAAAGTAATATATACTTGACATAAGCGAGAGCCGGTGCTATCTTGATAATGTAAAAGATAAACGACATTGTGTCGCCTATATCTTGAGAGGAGGATAGGGAAATGAGTTCTTATTATGCAGGTATGATGTGTGGTATGCTTGCGGCAGGCGTGCTGCTCTATGTTTTGAAGCGCAAGCGGGATAAGGAAGGGACCGTGGTCTACGATGAGCGCCAGCTGATTGCGCGCGGTCGCGGCTTTCAGTATGCCTATATGACCCTCATTGCGTTGCTCATGCTCTATGCGGGTTTTGAGGAGCAGACGGAACCCTTTGTGTCGCCGGGTGTCATCCCGATTGCGATTTTGCTGTTATCGGGGCTGGTACTCTTTGGCTACTGCCTGTTTCACGATGCCTATTGGAGCTTCCGCGGGGAGAAAAAGGAAAAGCGCGTGCTGATACTCTGGCTTGCCATGGCCCTGCTCTCGCTCGCGCAGAGCATCCACCAAATACTGGGTGGCAGGCTCAAAATCAACGAGCGTTATTCGGCGCAGTCCCTGCTCCCGCTGTTGCTCGGCATCTTCTTTGCGGGTATGCTCTTACTGCAGTGTATCAAGTACGTGATGAACCGCCGAGAGGAGGAGCGATGAAGAATTTGCGCCTGAAAGCCGCGCGCGCAGCAAAGGATTTATCGCAGCAGCAGCTTGCCGATTTGGTCGGAGTGAGCCGTCAGACCGTTAATGCCATCGAGAAGGGGGATTATAATCCGACCATACGGCTTTGTCTCGCGATTTGTCACGCGCTGGATAAGACCCTCGATGAACTGTTTTGGGAGGAATAATCGAAACAAATAAGACCAAAACGCTTGTATAACGGCATTTTAAAAGGGCACTGCGATATCGCAGCGCCCTTCTCCGTGTTATACTGTAATCAGCCGTCGTGTGGCTTGCGACGTATTTTGTGTGGCTGCAAAAACGGACGGAAGGACTGCTACAGGAGGTGCTCTTTATGCGGACATATCGGGAATTCGGTGCGGAATGCCTGGCGGAAGTGCAGGAAATCTATGCGGCCTGCGGCTGGACAAGTTATCTGGGAGATGAGGAAAAGTTGCGGCGGGCACTCGGGCGCTCCCTCTTTTTGCTCGGCGCTTTTGAAGACGGCGCTTTGGTCGGCTTTGTGCGCTGCGTCGGCGACGGGGAGTACATACTGTATGTGCAGGATCTGATTGTAACGCCCGCCCTGCAGAGAAAAGGCATAGGGAGAGAGCTCATGCGGCGCAGCTCGGAGAGATTTTCTCATGTGCGGCAGTTTCTGCTGATTACGGATGCGGCGGATGCGGTCTCGAATGCTTTTTACAGCGCCATCGGACTTAAGACCACGCTCGGCGGCTATCCCTGTACCGCATATTATCGGGATTTGCCCGAACTGTGACGGCAATGCTGCCGTACTTCCGTGCACGGTTGCTTACATTTCGAAATTAAGAAACAGCATGCTTGCGGGCGTGCTGTTTTTGTTGTATTCGGGACTTAAAAAGCGAGAGAAACTGTGTTATAGTAAATAAAATAACATTGAAATGACGGGGCGAACTTTTACGGAGAAGCGATATCATCACGGGGGAAGGGTATGGCGGAAATCTCTATCGAACGGCTGCATTTATCGGTTCGCGCGAGCAATGTGTTACATCGGATGGGAATCCATTCTGTCGAGAAATTGCAGATAACCCCGATGGAGAAGATTGCGGCGCAAAGAAACATCGGGGTCAAGACACTGGGGGAGATTCAGGCCGCGTTGCGGGATTTGGATGCTTTGATGAAGCAGCCTGTGACTTCGCAACGGCACAGCTTGCGCCTCGAAGAGGACTTGCAGGGCGAAGAAGAAAAGGTCATAGCGCTGACGGAAAAGCAGCGGGAAGAGTTGTCGAAGCATTCGATCGAAGAGCTCAATCTGTCTGTCCGTTCCTATCGTGTGCTCTGTCGGGAGGGCTGTCGCACACTTGACCGGGTCGTACTGGCAATGCCTGTTTTTTCGACCCTGCGGGGACTTGGGAAAAAATCCATCGATGAAATCAAAGAAGCTGTCGCGCGCTGGCTAAGCGACCATTTCGAAGGGGCCGGCGACCTGTCCGAGGCGACAGTGGAAGAGGGACTGAAAAGCCGTCTGCAGGAACTCAGCGCGGAACTGCACCCGGTGGCGGCGCTTTGCTGGGAACAGTTGTACCACTATCTGGAAGCCGAGCAACTGCTACAGCAGGCGCAGCACTTTGCGAAGCAGGAGCTGCTGCGCACGGTACTCTTGTTGCCGCAGCTGAAAAGACCGCTCCGGTCTTTTTGGGAGGGGCTTTCCCGCCACGGCGTGATTGCGGAGGCCATACTCTCAGAGCGCCTGCGGGCTTTAGAACTGCCGTTTGACGAGACGATGCTGCTTGAGACTTCGATCGAGAACGGCGTTCTGATCAAAAACAGAGGGATGGTTCTCCTGTATCGAGATAACTTCGAGGAGGCTTACCGTAAAATCCGGAGACAGGACGAGCGTGCGGCACAGATTCTCCGCCTCCGGGTTGAGGGGCAGACGCTACAGGATATAGGAGATCGCTTTCAGGTGAGCCGTGAGCGCATTCGGCAGATTACGGCGCGCATGATGCAGAAGTTTCCGCTGCTCTTCGAAGACTATTTTTCGGAGCCTTATCAGCATTTTTATCTGCCGAAGTCCCGCTTTTTACAGGCGTTTCCGGAAGTGAGCGCGGAGGGCTATGAGTTCCTCTCGCTTCGTTACCCACACGGCAAAGCAGAACTGGATACGGAGTCGCTGGCGACCTATACCGGTCTCTGGCGGCGCAGACTGCGGGAATTTTTGGCGGAGGAGAATGCAAAAAATGCGAGGGAAAATATCTCTAAGGCCGAGATAGTCAAGCGCGTACTGATCGCAAACCGCAACACGCCGCTCAGCATCGAAGAGTTGGAAGAAAAGTATTACCGCTACATCGAAACCCGGGGCTATCAGAAGGAGCGGCTGCAGTTTAACATCCGCACCCTCGAAAACTATCTGAGAAATGCGCCCAATATTGTACTCAACCGCGAAAGTCTGATTCGCTGGTGCCCTGTAAAGGCTTCGCGTCTCTTTGAGGCGATTGATTTCAGGCGGTATCAGGATATGGCTATTTCCGCCGATCTTATATTTCGCGATTACCCGGGTTTGATGGAAGAACTCGGCATTCTGGACAGTCACGAGCTCTTCTATGCCATCAAGTCCGCGGTCGCCTCGCAGACCTCGCTCGCGTTTCGCATCTGGTGCCGCCGGGTGCCCATGCTGGTGATCGGAGAGGCCTCCGAAGATGAGCAGGCGCTGAAGCTGCTGCGGGAACTTTCGCCGGTGTCCTTTCAGGCCTATTATGCGGCCTATGAGGAGCGCTACGGCGTCAGGCGGGAGAGCTCCCAGCGAAATCCCCTGATTTACAATACCGTCAACCAATATTACACCGACGGAATGTATGTGATTGATGTGCCGGGCATCGATCCGCGGGATGTCCGGCCGTTGCGCGCGGCGCTCGCCAAAAAACAAATCTGGTTCATTGACGAACTCGAGACATTGTTTTTGCGGGTCTGCTCTCATACTTCGGCGGAAGCCATCAATGCTGTGGCATTTCGCGCCATCGGCTATACGCTGAACACCTCCTATGCCTATGACGCCGCCTACGGAACGGCGCTCCGCTTTTTTGAGCAGTTGGTGTTCACGGCAGATAAGATTAATCTTGAACTGTTGGACCGGCGGCTTCTTGATCTTGCCATATTCGCGAACGTGCTCGAAAAAAAGAAACAGAATCTGGACTATATCGAGACCGCACCGCGCGTTCTGATGTCACTGCGCAAGGTCGAAGAGGTGTACGGACTTAAAGTTGAGGACCTCTGGGCCATCCAGACCTTGATGTCTGCCTACTATGACCTGCCGTATTTTAACGGCAGGAGTCTTTGGAATAAAGTCAAAAAATTCCCGCTGATACGGCGGCTTCGTGGCAATGACTGGATGCTGACCTGTATCATGCGCCAACAGGCGGGCATATCTTCGTTTTCGGTGGCGGGCGGGCTCATCTTGTCGCGAAACAGTGCGTCGCTGAGCTTAAGCCGGATGTGTGAATGGCTCGCCTCTGTCCGCGGGCGTATGTCCCTGCAAGTGTTGGAAAAAGAGCTGAACGGCCTGTTCGGGACGCGCGTTCCGGCCTATAAACTGGCGGAGAAACTGCGGAACAGCGGGAATTGGAATCAGGTTCTGACAGACACGGAGGAGCCGTACGGTAGTGACGAAGCCTGAAAGGTCAGTGAACAAATTGTCGCAGAAGGTCGATGTAGGCGAGCGTCAGATCACTGGCCGGGCGCTCCTTCGGCAGAACATAGCCGAGTTCCATATAGTCATCGACCGCAAGCGGACGCGCGACAATGTTCTCGCCGTTTAACTCGGTATTGATGATGCCGGAACAAATGGTGTAGCCGTTCATGCCAATCAATAGGTTAAAGAGGGTCGCGCGGTCGCAGACCACGATGTCCTTGTCAGACTCGGCGGCACTCTGAATTTCCTCGGAAAAGTAAAACGAATTGTGCTGTCCCTGCTCATAGGAGAGGCGGGGATAGTCGCGGAGATCTTCCATCGAGATCTCCGCTTTTTTTGTGAGCGGATGCTGTGTCCCGAGGAAGACATGCGGTTTTACGCGGCAGATGGGCGTGAAGGAGAGTTTCATCTCCTGAAAGTTTCGCTGCAGCACAGCCGCATTGAACTGATTCCGATAGAGGACGCCGATTTCCGAGCGGACCTTGGCGACATCTTCCAGAATGCGGTAGGTCTCGGTCTCCCGCATGTGGAATTCGTACTGGGAGCCGCCGTAGGCGTTGAGGAGCGCGACAAAGGCCTCGACCGCAAACGAGTAGTGCTGGGAGGAGACACAGAAATGGCGGCGCCCGCGCGCTTCACCGGTGTAGCGCTGTTCGACAAGAGACACCTGGTCCAGAATCTGGCGCGCGTAGCCGAGGAATTCCTCTCCCGCGGGGGTGAGCGTGAGACCTTTCCGGGAGCGGAGAAAGAGGGTAATGCCGAGCTCCTGTTCAAGTTCGCGGAGGGCGGCAGTCAGCGAGGGCTGAGTCACAAACAGGGCTTCGGCGGCGGCGGTCAGAGAGCCGCGCTTGGCAATCACATCGATATAGCGGAGCTGACGCAGAGTCATGGAACACACCTCGTTTCATAAAAATTAGCTATGTTTTTCAAGATATTATAAATATTTTCCAAGAGAAGAACAAGTCGCTACAATGAGGGACATGAGAAACAAGCAAGGAGGATTCAACAATGAGCAAGTGGACAACACCCTTTCGATATGACTATGTCGGGAGCTTTTTGCGCCCGGAGACTTTAAAGCAGGCGAGAGCCGATTGGAATGCGGGAAAGATTTCCCGCGAGGAACTTCGCAAGGTGGAGGATGCCTGCATCACGGATTTGATTGAGAAGCAGAAGGCGCTCGGCTACCATGTGATTACGGACGGCGAGTTCCGTCGGAGCTACTGGCACCTCGATTTCATGTGGGGGCTAAACGGCATCGAGGAGATCGAGCTGGATCACGGCTATTATTTTAAGGGGGAGGAGACCACGCACGGTTCCTGCCGCATGACGGGAAAAATAAGCGGCGAGAACCATCCGATTGTACAGGACTTTCTCTTCGTGAAGCAGTTTGAGGACGAGAACACGATTGCAAAGCAGACGCTGCCCGCTCCGGCGCAGACCCTCGCCGAGCTCTTCCGCGAGGACAATGCGCGGATTACCCGCGAATTTTATCCGGATGACGAAGAGCTGCTTCGCGACCTTGCGGCGGCTTACCGGAGAGTCTATCTGGACCTCTACGCGGCGGGCTGCCGGAACATTCAGCTCGACGACTGCACCTGGGGTATGATTGTGGACGAGGAGGGCTACTGGAAGATGCGCGAAGGCGACGGCGCAACCCTCGAGCAGGAGGCGGAGCGCTATCTGAAGGTCAATAACCTCTCCCTCGAGAACTTGCCGGAGGATTTGGTCGTGAACACCCACATCTGCCGCGGCAACTACCACTCGACCTATGCGAGCAGCGGCCCCTACGACAAGGTGGCGCCTTATGTCTTTGCGCAGGAAAAGGTGGAGAGCTTTTATCTGGAGTACGATGATAAGCGCTCCGGCAACTTTACGAGCTTAAAGCAGATTCCGCGCGGCAAGAAGGTGGTGCTCGGCCTCATCACGAGCAAGCGCCCGGAACTCGAATCCAAGGAACTCATAAAGCGTCGCATCTATGAGGCTTCGCAGTATGTACCGCTTCGCGACCTTTCCTTAAGCCCGCAGTGCGGCTTCGCCTCCTGCGAAATCGGCAACAAGCTGACCGAGGAAGAGCAGTTTGCAAAGCTTCGTTTGGTCAAGGAGATAGCGGAAGAGGTATGGGGAAAGGAAGAGGCATAAGCGAGCAGGAAACAGTACACCGAAAGGAGCGCGGAAATCCGCGTTAAAGACAGCTGTCAAAAGACAGCTGTCTTTTTTGTGAGAAAGTTATGAAGGATCCAAGGAAGAGTGCTGCGGACTGTGAAAAAAGTTATAAACATAAAGGAGTATTAGCTTTGAAAATTGGGACAGACATTGACATAAATATGTACAAAAGTTAAAATAAATATATTGTAACTGCGAATAAGTGGTGAACTTCAGTCAAAACGGATAGGAGGTCGGAATGAGCTGTCGGTGTGAGGATATACGCTGTTGTAAGGCAGAGCACATGCGTCTGGAGGCCTGTTATCATAAATCGGTGTCTTTAAGTAATCTGTTAGGCGGAGAACGGGAGGCCGGTGATTTCATTCTGGCGAAGGAAAAAGAGGCTTTCTATGTGTCGGATTTCCTGCGGGATCAGCTCTGGCAACGGCTTCGCGGCATTACAACCGAGGAATTTGAACGCCATGTGGACCTGAATCTCTCCATGCGGAACTGGATGGAGCGGTTGCAGCAGGAAATCGAGGACCTCGAAGAGGAAGATGAACGCTACCACGAGGATGAGGACAATGACGACTGAAGAACGCGGGCAGGAGGAACAGGAGCGCAGGCAAAAGAAGCGGATAAAACGCATCTTGCTACCGCTTTTGGCACTGTGGCTGGCTGTGCAGCTGGGAAAATGCGTCTATCGAGAGGAAAAGCGTCGCCTCGGCTACGCCCATACTGTGGAACAGTATATGAACCGGAAGTATCGGAAGTTCGGGGATCGGTTTCACTTTTATTTTGAAAATGAAGAAAGACCGGATGGCGTGAGCACTGTGAAACTCTATTCGGAGAAGTTTCCGAACGGAGCCGACTATTGTTATTATCCGATTGAGCGGGATTACTGGTGGGATGAAAACGGTGCTCACTACCTGGATAACTATATGTGTCTATGGTATCAGAAAAAGATGTGGGAAGCTTATGTCCCCTTCTTTGATGAGGCCTTTGGCAAGGGGCAGTATACGATATCCGGTGGTGCCATACTGATGCCGGACTGGCAGGATTACGGACCGGAAACCGGACTGGAGGAATACCTCAATACAGCAGAGGGTTTTTCGATTGCACTGGATGTAAAGAGCGATTTTGCAAAAAGCGAAGAGACTATAGAGATATTGCGAAAACGCATGGTAGAGCGCAATTGGGGATTACGACTATACATTAGTTATGTTGATCAAGCTGGAAATGAAATTGCCTATGATAGAGTGGGTATCAATACCTATTCGATTGGGCGGATTAAGCTGAGATGGGACTATAAAAATGCTGAGATGAAGGAGAGATGGGAACATGCCGGGAACACTGTTGAGTGAAGAAGAACGACGCAATCGAGCAGAGTTGCAGATTCATACCTGCGATTTGGTTCTATACATGCCGCTCGAGAAATTGAATATCGAAAAAAGAGAATTTGCAAACAAGCCGATTTCGATACAGGAAATTGTTGACGATATCGATGAGAGTCTTGCAAGAGATTCCAACTTCCTCAGCGAGGCCGAAAAGCACGAATTTGCCACCCTGAAGGCCTGCATCAGCGAGGAAAAGGGCTACCCGGAACTCGGGGAGATTAAGGTCTCGAACATCAGCTGCTATATGAATAAAAACGTGCTGAAAGCGCAGGGGCTTTCGGATAGAGAAATCACACATATGACGGAAAAGGATTACCAGCTGAACGCTGTCTTTCAGTACGAGGGCAGCGAGGCGCAGGGGTTCAAGCAGGGGTACCGCATCGGGTTTCGCGGGACGACGGCGCGGGACTGGCATGATCACGCGAACAACTATGCGCTCTGGACGGGGCGCTGTGAGCACGGCGACAGGACGTTTGAGTCGGTTTCCTCGATGACGGTTCCGACCATGCAGTACCTCGAGTTGCTCCACGATGCGCCCGGCGTTGACACCGGGTTTCAGCGGGAATTTCGAAACGATCGGGTTGAAATATTTGGGCAGTCGCGCGGCGGGCTCATGGCGGAGATGGCGGTTTGTATCTACCCCGAGTGGATTCCCCTTGCCTATGTGATTGATGCGCCCCAGACTTCCCCGGAATTTGTCGAGGATGTGGTATATCAGGACGGCATGGCGGCCTTTCAGAGTTACCGCGATAAAATCGTGCTGATTCGCGGGAGCAACGATCCGGTCAGTGCGCTCGGGTACAACCCGCGCTACGGCTATTTCGCCGGCGAGTGCGTGGTGCGGCAGTGCGCGGATTATAATATGCTGGAGGCGCTCCTGGATCCCTTCCACGACCATTATCCGGATGCCTTTCTGGTCGAGGGGCCGGACGGGAAAATGCGGGTCGCGCCGATTGCAGCGGAACCGGACGGACCGGTACATGTCCTGGTGCGGAAAATTTCCGAGCGCATTATGCTGGAATTGAGTCAGGAAGAACGGGAACTTGTCATACAGGCACTCATGCTGCTCGCGCAGGAGTTCATGGGCGGCGGCAAACGCGGCGCCGATGATGTAAAGACGGCGGCGGAGAATGCGAAAATCATTGAGAAGGGCATGACGCTCTTTTTCCGGATTACAGAAGAGGTGATTCTGGAAGAGGGACTTTTCGATGGATGCAAGGAAGAGTTAGAGCGGGATCTGGACAGCCTGAGAAGCAGATTGCAGAAAGAGAATCCGATGTTTGCGGAGTGCCTCGACTATGCGGTGCAAAGGGCATTTCAGGCGAGTCAGACCAGACTGCGGCTTTCACTTGCGAAGGCGGATAAAGAGGCAGGATGGGACAATGCGATGCGGGAACTTTCCGCCTTTTTCGCCTTAAAGCGGAGTCTTCTGGGAAGCGGTATGCTGCTCAGCGCCTCGGTAATCGACTATTTTGTGCTGGAGAAGCATTCCGTCAAGGAGCTTCTCGAGATTAAACTGGGACAGTACAAAAAGCTCGCGGAGAATTTCCGGAAAAGACTTAGGATGAATCGGTTTGGCGCGATTGTCACAAACGGCATCGAGGACGGGCTGCAGAGGGATTTGGATGAGTTGAATTCGAATCTGGCGGGGGCTTTGACGACTGCCTACACGCTGCACGGCTTGCAGAGCAAATATTTTAAGAAGAAAAAAGACGGAAAAGACGCGAAAAGCGCCGAGACAATGCCGGACGGCATCGGTCTTCGGGATGCGCTCGAAATCTGGGCGCTGGCCGTGCTGCGGAAAGGAGCGAAGGACAAGCCGGGCGAGACGCAGAAGTTGGATGAGTTGCAGAGTTTCTGTAGAAAGAATGCGGCAGCGTGCGGACAGATGGCCGGTCTTACCTGCAGCATGCTGGCGGAGGACCTTGAAGCGCTGAAGGTGCATCCGGTGCTACAGGTGCTGAAAGAGCAGAATGAAGTGGGAGCACATGATATTGAGGGCAAGATAGCAGCCGCAGAGGCGAGCAATGCGCGTCTCGGCGAGGTCTTCGGAAACTTGGCGGACAGTATGGAACTCGAACTTCCGCCGCTCGGCAGCCCTATGCCGCGGCGCTTGTCGCTCGAGGCATTTCCGGCTTTGTTGCGGGATCCGCTCGCGGTGCGGAGCGGAAGGCTCTCAATCGATCTTGAAAAGTCGAGCGAAGTGATAGGACTTCTGGACAGTTATATTGAACGCGCAGAGCAGCGGGAAGCGGCGCTCCGGGAGCTCTGGGCAAAGCTTCGCGGCATTCGCTTCGGCTTCGGGGTGTGCTCAAATCTCGAGGATATGATGGCGGTCACGGACAAGCGGCGCGAGCAGTTTGCAAAGCACCGGGATCACATTGCGGAATTCCGGCAGCACTGTGCGGACTGGGACAGTGCCGCAAGCGCAGCGATGCAGGCAGAGATTCTGAAGAGGAAAAGACCATGAGGATACGACGAGGGGGAAGGTACGCGGGCTGCGCGGCTGCGCTCTGCCTGCTTGCTGTCCTAGCGCTTTGCGGCTGTCAGAAGAAGCAGGCGGCTCTGCCGCCGGATTTCGGTGGAAAAAAGGTGCTTCGCGTTGCGGTGGTGCAGCCCGGCGCTTGTCTCGATGTGCAGCGCTCGGATACTCCGGAGGTTTCTCTGATTGCGGATGAGGTCACGGAAGGCCTGTTTCGCTTTACGGACGAGCGTTTGCTGGAGCCTGCGCTTGCGGAGGATTTCCCGGAGATTTCGGAGGACGGGCTTGAATATCGCTTTGTCTTGAAGCCAGGGCTCTGTTTTTCCGACGGCACGGCGCTGACCGCGGAGGATGTGCGTTTCAGCCTGACGAGGCTGTTGTCCCCGGAGACAGCATCGCCCGCGGCAACTTATTTTTCGATGATTGACGGGGCTGCGGAAGTGCAGTGCGGAGAGAGCCGTGTGCTTCGCGGCATCACGGTACAGGATGACAGACATTTTACCATACGTCTACAATATCCCTATGCGCCCTTTTTAAAGAATCTCGGACTCTCGGCAGCGACTGTGTATCCGAAGGCAGCCTGCGAGGCGGCGGGTGAGAGCTGGGGCAAACAGGGAAAACTGCTCGGGTCGGGCCCGTTTTTGCTGAAAGAGCAAGGGGATAGGCAGTGCGTTCTGATCCGGAACGAGAAGTACCATGGTACCGCGGCCAAGCTGGATGAGCTCCGCGTGCTGTACTATAAAAATGACGGACAGTGTTTTGCCGCATACCGGCACAATAAGGTCGATTTTACGGCGATCAATGCGGCGCAGTACCGGCGTTGCAAAAAGACCCTGGAGGATGAGGTGCACATTCACCATCCGGTTGCGCTGATTTCGCTGCGCATGAATCCGTGCAGTTCAAAGCTGAAGAACAGTCGGCTCCGGTGGGCCATGACCGTAGGTCTGGACCGCAGGCGTTGCATTGACAAGGCGCTTGACGGTGCGGGGCTGCCTGCAAGTTCCCTGCTGCACATCCGCGTGCCGGGGCACAACAACGCGAGAAATCAGAATTACTATGACTATAAGAGAGCGAGAGAGGCGGTCAAGGAAGCGGGCTATTACGGCGGGCAGATTACGCTCACCGCGGTGGTGCCGCGACAAAATCTGAAATTCATGCGGGAAGTGAAGCGGGAGTGGGAAAAAGTCGGCATAGGATTGAAGCTTGAGGGGGCAGACGAAGCGCGCTGTGCGGAAGCGCTGAACGACCCGCAGGCGGATCTCGTCTGGCAGGAGAACTGGTATCCCTATCCCGAAGGAGACCAGGCGCTGTATCCCTATTTTCACAGCGCAAATTTACCGGCGAATGCGCTCTTCGGGCGCAACGCTGATGTGGATGCTTGGCTCGATGACGCAAGGCGCGAGCCCTATGAGCCGGACCGCGCTGTTTTTTACGCGAAGGCGGATGAGCTGCTCTCAAGGGATGACTGTACGGCCATACCGCTCTACTATCCGCAGTGTCAGTATCTGATGAAGCCCTATGTCAAAAAGCAGTGGTCGGGAAATCTGATTTACCATTTCTGGGATACGGACATCGAAGTGCCGTCGCAGTAGGCTTCGCAGTATGTACCGCTTCGCGACCTTTCCTTAAGCCCGCAGTGCGGCTTCGCCTCCTGCGAAATCGGCAACAAGCTGACCGAGGAAGAGCAGTTTGCAAAGCTTCGTTTGGTCAAGGAGATAGCGGAAGAGGTATGGGGCAAGGATAAAGCGTAAGCGGGAAAATGATGAAATATAAAGGACAGAAACGAGCAGCGGTGCGACAAGACGAACGCTGCTCGTTTTTGTGAACTGAGAACAGTAGTTAAAAAAGAGAGACGACTCTGACAGCAAGAAACGATAGATGCAAAAAAAGACAAGAGTTTTAAATTTAAAGAATATTCAATATAATGCGTGGAGCTTTTATGCTATAAGGAGCATATAAGCTCGTCATGAGATTGACAGAGCGTCTGAGACAGGAGGTTCAAAATGGCAAAATTGGGATATGAGCTCTTAAAGGATCCGTTCCTCAACAAGGGGACGGCATTTACGCAGGAGGAGCGCAAGGCATATCAGCTGGAGGGGCTGCTGCCTCCGGTGGTTGAGACCATTGAGCTCCAGGCGGAGCGCGTCTATGCGGAGATGAAGAAGAAGAGTTCCTTGATTGAGGAGAGACGTTTTCTCATGGATGTCTTTAACCACAACCGCACTCTCTTTTACTATGTCTTTCGCGAGCATCTGGTAGAGCTCATGCCCATTGTCTACGACCCGGTCATTGCCGAGAGTATTGAGAAGTACAGCGAGCAGTTTGTGGATACACAACACGCCTGCTACCTCTCAATTGATCGACCGGAGGAAATTGAGGCGTCGCTTAGCTCTGTAGCGGAGGGGCGCGATATTCGATTGATTGTCGCGACAGATGCAGAAGGCATTCTCGGCATTGGCGACTGGGGTACCAACGGTGTGGACATCTCGGTCGGAAAGCTCATGGTTTATACTGCGGCAGCAGGCATCGACCCCTCAAGTATCTTGCCGGTGGTGTTGGACTGTGGCACAAATCGGGAATCACTCCTTAAGGATAAGTTTTACCTCGGGAATCGTCATCCGAGAATTTACGGCGAGCAGTACAATGCGTTTGTAGAGCGTTTTGTTCAGGCGGTCGAGAAGCTGTTCCCGCGGCTCTATTTGCACTTTGAAGATTTCGGCAGAGCCGATGCGGCTGCGGTGTTAAATCGTTATCGTGACCGGTTCCCGGTCTTTAATGACGACGTGCAAGGCACCGGCATTATTACCCTCGCAGGCATACTCGGTGCCATGCGGATTAACAAGGAGAAGCTCACGGAACAGAGATATCTCTGCTTCGGAGCGGGGACGGCAGGAGCCGGAATAGCGGATCGCGTGTTCAAGGAGATGGTCGCGCAGGGTCTCAGCGAAGAGGAAGCGAGACAGCGCTTTTACTTGGTTGATAAGCAGGGGCTGCTCTTCGACGATATGACGGATCTTACGTCGGAGCAGCGGCCGTTTGCGAGAAAACGCACGGAATTTGCAAATGCCGATGAGCTCACGACACTGGAAGCAGCGGTCTTTGCGGTTAGACCGACCATCATGGTCGGAACTTCGACCCAGCCCGGCACCTTCACCGAGAAGATTGTGCGCGGCATGAGCTCTTGGTGTGAGCACCCCATCATTTTCCCGCTGAGTAATCCGACTGAGCTCGCAGAGGCGAAGGCAGAGGATCTGATTGTCTGGTCCGAAGGCAAGGCAATGGTCGCAACGGGAATTCCCGCAGATCCGGTGGAGTATAAGGGCGTCCGCTACGAAATCGGTCAGGCGAATAATGCGCTCATTTATCCGGGACTCGGGCTTGGAAGCATTGCCGTGAACAGCAGTCGCATGACCGATGAGATGATTTCCGCTGCCGCGCACTCACTCGGAGCCTTCCTCACCCCGGATGAGCCGGGGGCGGCGGTAATCCCGCCGGTTGCCCGACTCACAGAGTTCTCGCATACAGTGGCTACAGTGGTTGCGGAATGCGCAGTGAAGCAGAAGCTGAACCGTATTGATGGAGATGTGGAGAAACTGATTGCGGATATTTCCTGGAAAGCAGAATATAAGCCGCTCTGACTTAGGAGAAGGCTGTGATTTTACAAGTACTGGCGAGTATTATTCCAATTGTATTTTTGATTGTACTGGGCTTTTTTCTGCATGAAAAGAAGTATCTGAGCAAGGGGCTTGACAAGAATCTAACCTTTTTGGTTATGAATATCGCGCTGCCTGCGTCGGTCTTTCTGTCGGTCGTCAATAACTTGACGATTAAGACGCTGGAAGAACTCGCAAAACCTTTGATGATCGGAATGATTGCGTTCGTAGCCAATTATCTGCTATCGTATTTTCTCATGCGAGTGGTGCGCGTTCCGCGCGGTCGCAGAGGAGTTTTTCTGAATACCATCGTGAACGCAAACACGATTTTTATCGGAATGCCGCTCAATCAGGCACTTTTCGGGAGCCAAGCAGTCTCCTACTTCTTGGTTTACTATGTGCTGAATACGGTGTCCACTTGGACCCTCGGTTCTGTGTTGATTGCACGGGACGGTCGCACGGAACAAGCGGGAGGCGGGAAAATCAATCTCAAACAAATCTTGTCGCCGCCCATTTTAGGGTTGCTGCTTGCGATACCTGTGCTTCTTTTTGGCTTGAGCCTGCCGAAACCAGTAATCAGCTCGCTAAGCTATCTAGGCTCTTTGGTCACACCGCTCTCGCTGCTCTATATCGGCATTGTGCTCTCGGAAGCAGGTCTTAAGAGTGTGCGCTTTGACAAGGATACGCTGGTCGCGCTGCTCGGAAAGTTTATTTTAAGTCCGGCTTTGATGGCGTGTGCACTTCTTTTCGCAGGGCGTTTCGGTATCACGGTACCTGTACTGCTCAGAAATACAATGATTGTACAGGCAGCAGTGCCGGCACTTACGGTGTTGCCCATTTTGGCGGGAGATGCGGACGGAGATGTGGAATATGCGACGAATACCGTTGTTACGAGCACAATACTGTTTTTGGTTGTGATTCCGATCGTGATGATGTTGTTAAAATAAATCTTACGAGGCGGCTGTCGAAAGGCAACCGCCTTTTGCTTGGCGGCAATTTGAGGGACATAAGAGTATTGGCAAGGCCCGGAAAAGACACTATACTGGCAGGCATAGCGGGGCAGTGTTGTGTCTGCCCGCGTGTCAAAGGAGAAAAAAGCAATGAGAATTATCATGCGCCAGCGTCTTTTTTCGATTCTGGATCACTATGAGATTTTTGACGAGGCGGGACAGAAGCTCTTTCAGGTCAACGGAAAGTTTGCGCTTGCGCCGGAGCTTCGCATTCAGAACGCCGAAGGCGAAGAACTCGGCTATACAAAGTTCGAGATGTTTCACCTCTTGCCGCACTATAATTTCTTCGCGGGCGGCGAGAAGATAGATCGGATGGCCAAGAAAGTCACGCTCTTTCGCGCGCGTTACGAATTGGAGGAGTCCGGCTGGACGGTGCAGGGCAACTTTCTTGCCCACGAGTACCGGGTGACGGATGCGGAGGGCAGAGAGATTGCGAATATCTCCAAGTCCTATCTCAAGGTTCGCGACACCTATGCAATCGACGTGCCGGATGAGAGAAATGTGCTCCGCGTATTGATGATTGCGCTGATTGTCGATTCGGTACAGCATCCGGAACACTGACGAAGGTCGGAAAAGCTTCACAGAAAAGGTATGGAAAAAAGTGGAGCGGGTTGCTATACTATAGCGACAGGACATCCGATCCTGTCGCTATTGTTTTTTGATAGCGCTTGAGAGGCAACAGGCTGCCTCAGAAAGGAGATAATCATGGATATCAACAATCTGACCAAACTCGCGGAGCTCTTCAAGCAGTACCCGTTCTTAAAGGACGAGCTCGTCAAGTACAGCGACAAGTTCGCGGCGCTCAACAACCCGCTCGCAAAGGCGGTTGTGAGCCAGGTTAATCTGGAGCAGGTGTCGCAGACTTCCGGTATCGATGTGAATACGCTGATTGCGAAGATCAAAGAGATCGTCGCAGCCCATCAGGCGTAATGCGGGTGGGCAAGAGAGCACTCAGCCTCGCAGCTGCGAGTTTCATGGGGCTATGCCTCATGGCTTGCAGCTCTTTTCATAAGAACGGGCGCGTGAGTGAACCGGTTGAGATCAATTTACAGGAGCAGAGCGGTCAGGCGGAAGTGCGACAGGCGCTAAACGGGTCGGGGATTCCGGCGGAAGACAGTCAGGAGTTTTTTCGCGAGGTGGAGCGCTTTCAGAGCGCGGTCGGCGATGCCGTGGATGAGGATGTGATGGCAGACCGCTGGGAGAAGGCCTATCCGGATTTTGTCGGAACGAATTGCCGGATTACCGCATTTATGCTCGCGCGCTCCCTCGTCAAGGTAGAGGGCGGCACGGCGCCGGCGGAGAGTGCCGATGAAAATCTGTTTCTGGATCTGGAGGCGATTCAAAAGGCGCCGGTAGAGCTCTGGAGTAGCGGAGACAACGGCAAATTTGAGCGTCTCTTTGCGGAAGTGCCGGCGGCCGATACAAAGGACACGAGTGTACAGTGCGAACAGGTGCGGAAAGCCTGGAAGGAGCGAGGCATTTCCTTTGCGGACGGAAAAGCGAGCATTGTCACGGTTTGGCTGCACTCGAAACTCACGCCGGAAGAAAATATTCTGTTTCCGGGTCATGTCGGGGTCCTGGTGTCGGAAGACAGCGGAAAGCTCCTGTTTGTCGAGAAACTGGCGTTTCAGAAGCAGTACCGCGCGCTGCGCTTTGAGAACCGCGCGAGTTTGAACGCCTACCTGATGGGGCTCTATGACATCGATGAGAACCAGCCGACCGCACGCACCTTCCTGATGGAGAACGATCGGATGATGCAGGACTATCGAGTTTTGAAGAAGGGAGCATGAGAGAAATCGAAGAGAAGACCTTTCGTGTCAGGCACTTGGAACTGCTTCTCGAGGCCGTCATTGCCCGCGCGGGCCTGGTAAAGACAGAGGTCACGGACTGCAGGGCAGAGCGGAACCGCGTTGCCTTCCGGATGGGCGGGCACAGCTACCGCCTGTTTGTCACGCAGTATGAGGACGATGTATTCGGGGAGACAGTGACCTATCTTTTGTTCGATGAGACGAATGCGCTCCTCGCGCGGGCTTCGTCCAAGCTCTACCATTTCGAGATTGACGGCAGGCGCTTTGAGCAGCTGGTGCCGGAGGAGCTCTCCTGTGAGCTCTGTACCGGCGGCTGCCCGGATTGTCTGAAACTGCGACAGCAATAAAATCTTGGCAAATACTACACAAGCATCGTGTGCTGTGCTAAGATAGCTTTTGCAAATTGACGAAATATCCGCTGCCGGGTATCTTATTTTTTGTGAGGAGGAATGGTATGTCTCAAACATTGAAATATTTACAGGAAATTTTGGCAATTCCCTCTCCGACCGGCTTCACGAAGGAAGTGCAGGAGTACTTGCTTGCAAAGACAAAGGAATTCGGTTTCCCGGTGAAGCATACGGAAAAGGGACTGGTCATTGTAACAGTGAAGGGCAAGGACGATGAGCATCAGCGCATGGTGACGGCGCATGTCGACACCTTGGGCGCAATGGTGCGCGCGGTGAAGCCGAGCGGACGCTTAAAGCTTGCGCAGATCGGCGGCTATCCCTGGAACATGATTGAGGGAGAGAATTGCCTCGTGCACACGGCCGACGGCAAGAAAATCGGCGGCACCATTCTGATTCATCAGACCAGCTGCCATGTCTATAAGGATGCGGGCACGGCCGAGAGAAATCAGGACAATATGGAAGTGCGCCTCGACGAGAAGGTGACAAACGAGGCGGAGACCAGAGCACTTGGCATTGAAGTCGGCGACTTTGTCTCCTTCGATCCGCGCACGCTGATTACCGAGAAGGGCTTTGTGAAGAGCCGTTTCCTCGATGACAAGGCGAGCGCTGCGATTCTCCTCGACATTCTGGATCGCATCAGCAAGGAGAAAATCGAGCTTCCGTACACGACTCACTTCGCGTTCTCGGTCTACGAGGAAGTGGGACACGGCTGCAACTCCTCGATTCCGGAGAAGGTCGTCGAATTCCTGGCTTGCGACATGGGCGCCATGGGCGACGATCAGCAGACCGATGAGTACACGGTCTCGATTTGCGCAAAGGACAGCTCCGGCCCCTATCACTACGCATTCCGCCAGAAGCTCGTGAACCTCGCGAAGGAAAAGAAGATTCCGTATCGCGTGGACATCTACCCCTACTACGGCAGCGATGCTTCCGCAGCGATGAACGCGGGCGCGGAGATTAAGCACGCGCTGCTCGGCGCAGGCATTGAGTCGAGCCACTCCTATGAGCGCACCAACAAGGAGTCGATCGATGCGACCGAGGCCCTCGTGATGGCTTACCTCGAGAGTCCGCTGGTGGAAGACTGAGAGCAGTCCGAAAACGGCAAGGGCAAATAGCAAACAAAAAGGAGAGCTTTCCGCTGCGGCGGGAGGCTCTCTTTTGCTGTGAAAAACACTTGACTCTTACCTTGGCAGAGCAACATTACTCCCCAACCCCATGAACAATCGATTGGCTGTGCATGAAAAAAAACCAATGACAAAATGACGGAAATAAAGTCTTGCTATTCCGTAAAAACTCTGATTGTTTATTGACAATGATGTGCCTTGAATATATGCTGTGTATATACGGAATACACAGCTGAGGTGCGAAATCATATGAACATAATTGTATCCAATTCATTGGATGTTCCGCTGTATATACAGATCAAAGAACAGATTAAGGAAGCGATTTTAAAAGGTGAGCTGGAGGATGGAGAACTCTTACCATCCATTCGAAACTTTGCAAACGATGTCCATGTAAGCGTCCTGACGATTCGCCGCGTCTATGATGAATTGGAAAAAGAGGGTTTTGCCTTCAGTCAGGCGGGCAGGGGAACTTTTGTCTCGAGGGGCAATCCGGAACTACTTCGGGATTTCAAACGTCGCATCATCGAACAGGATTTACAAAAGGCTGTTCATAACGCGAAGCTGTTTGATATCGAAAAAGATGAGCTGTATGCGATGGTGGATATTTTGTATGAGGAGGATTAGCCATGGACAATATTCTTGAAGCGAATGGTCTTGTGAAAAGGTATCCGACTTTTACGCTTGATAGCATTTCTTTTTCCTTGCCGGAGGGATGTGTCACCGGCTTCATCGGAGCCAACGGTGCAGGGAAAACCACGACGATACGTTCCATTCTCAATTTGGCACATAAGGAATCTGGGACAATAAAGATTTTTGGCTTAGACGCGGACAAGCATGAACGGGAAATCAAGGATCGCCTGGGCATCATCATGGATGGCAGCTATTTCTATGACAACCTGTCAATGGAGGATATGAAAAGTATTATTGCTCCGGCCTATTCCAAATGGAGTGATGCCGAGTACCGCACTTATATGGAAAAGTTCGATCTTGACCCAAAGCAAAAGATTTCTACACTCTCTGGCGGGATGAAAATGAAATTTGCCCTTGTGCTGGCGCTTTCCCATCAGGCTGAACTTCTGATTATGGATGAACCTACAAGCGGACTTGATCCACTTGTGCGAAGGCAATTCCTGGAAATTATCATGGACTACATGAAAAACGGAGGAAAGGGAGTTTTCTTCTCAACACACATCACCTCTGATTTGGATAAGGTCGCAGATGTACTTATTCTCATTGACGGCGGGAAAATTGTATTTCAGCAGAGTAAAGATGAGCTCCTTGATACATTCCGCATCGTGAAAGGCAGTGTCGCATTACTAAACGACCGAAACAAAAGGCTAATCAGAAATCTGAAGATCTCAACTTATGGATTTTCGGCATTAACAGATCGGATTGCGGACGTCAAAAAAGAAATTCCGGGCGTGTTGTTTGAAAAAGCAAGCATTGAAGATATTATGCTCGCGTATGTCGGAGGGAAGAATAATGATCGCTAATCTTGTGAGAAAGGACTTTTTGTTGATAAAAAAGATGGCGGTGGAGTTTTTAGCTGTCAGCATTCTCGTTCCGATTATCTTGATGGTTAATGCAGCACAAATGGCGGGGATTGAAATAATATCCTGTTTATACATGGTCATTTTGACAGAGATTCTCTTTATGCAATCTGTTGCAACGGAAGAAGAAAAGAGCCCAAAAGCAGTAGCGCTTCTTTGTGCAGCGCCATATTCTCGAAAAAGCTACATTATTGCAAGATACATCTGCTATTTAATCTTATATGGTGAGTGTCTTGCTGTTTACTCAATGATTGCAGTCATCTATCCTCGGTTTGATTTTTTGAATATTACGGAAGCTCTGACGGTCTTTTTGATAAGTACTGTTTTTTATGGCATATATACTCCGATTATGCTCAAATACGGGGCTACAAAGGGACGGCTTGTGCTTTCCGCTTCGACATTGTTTGTTTCAATGGGACCTGTTTTTCTTGCGCGCTTGTCGCTCCCAAAGCTGCATCACATCATAGAGTTTCTGCAAGGTTCGTCGACTCTTATGATTGCAATTCTTGTCGGTATTTCCGGCGTTGTCATATTTATGCTGTCAATGTTCCTGTCTATCCGTATTTTTTCCCGCAAGGAGCTGTGAGCATCTTTACAGATGGATGTCAGGGAAAGGAGCTGAACATGTCAAAAATGAAGATGTCAAATGAGATTTTATTCTTCGACGCCATTGCGGTAATAGCTTTTCTGTTCTGCATCTACAATTTGCTCAATCTCTTGTTGATTCATAATAAATCAGCAACAACAAAGGGCACAATTATATCCTATACGACTGCAATTCCCGGCACGACAGCTTTTCACAATTCAAAATGGGCACAGGTTGCTTATAAGGTTAACGGGAAACAGTATATTTCTCAAAAAAGCATACAGGTTCCATTTTCCTCTGAAATCGGAAGCACCGCGCAGATTCGTTACGATACACAGCATCCGGAAAGGTTATATAGTTTTACCCCTGCAAGAATTTTGATTTCACTCGGAATAACGATTGTCAGCATAATCGTCATTGTAGCTAGGCTAATCTAAGCAATGAGAGTATGGGTATCTGCTATTTTTTGAAACAGGGATATTGAGTAAGTTGGCTGAAAGTCGCGGCTGTCCTCGCATAATAATTGAGCGGCTGTTTTGCGATAGCGGCAAAAAGCAGTAAGTCTTGAAAAGACTTACTGCTTTTTTGTGAAGCTTTTGGCTTTAGCCTGCTGAGCATGGTTCGCTTGCAAAGCAAGTGAACCGTTGCGAAGCAAAAACCCACCCGCTATGCGGGTGGAGACAAATCGTTTAACAAAGAAATCACCTTTCCGTACAATAGAGGTGTCCAAGCCACTACTGAGAAAGGAAAGGTGATTTCATGCCAAAGGCAAATAGTGCTGCACATACCAAATGGCTGTGCAAGTACCATATCGTCTTTACGCCAAAGTATAGACGAAAAATAATCTACAATCAATACAAGAAGGATTTGGCTCAAATCCTGCATGATCTTTACGCATACAAAGGCGTAGAGAGATTATAGAAGGACATTTGATGCCAGATTATATGCACATGCTAGTGGGCATACCGCCAAAGATTCGTGTGTCATCTTTCATGGGCTACCTGAAAGGGAAAAGCTCGCTGATGATGTTCAATCGGCATGCGAATCTGAAGTATAGGTACTTTCTGTCTGAACTTGGCGGCACAAAACGGCCTGAAAAGCATCGCATTCTGCTGCATCTCTACGGGGGGGTATTTATGTTCACGAACCGGCGGGCAGCAGAAATTGCGGTGGAGACAGTTCGCAAATGGCTTGCGGAGACGGGCAGTAATATCCGGGTTGTTTTTAATGTCTGTAAGGATGAGGGCTTTAGGATATACGAGAGGATTTTGAAGTGAATAAAGTTTAAGATTGACGGCCGGTGGAGCGTGATGCTCTGTTGGCCGTCTTTTTTGTTTTCAGAAAAAAGACGTAGCGATACAATAAACATGACATACTTATGTCGTGTTATCTTTGTTAAGATATGAACGGAGCGTGAAAAGCAATGAAGATAGACAGGCTGATCGGGATATTGTCGATCTTGCTGCAGGAAGAGAAGACAACGGCGCCCGAACTGGCGAAGCGGTTTGAGGTTTCCAGGCGAACGATTAACCGGGATATCGAGGACCTTTGCAAAGCCGGAATCCCGATAAGGACGATGCAGGGTACAGGCGGCGGTATCAGCATCATGGACGGATACCGCATGGCCAGGACGATTCTTACATCAAAGGATATGCAGATGATCCTTGCCGGTCTCCGAAGCCTTGACAGCGTGAGCGGAAGCAGCTATTACGGGCAGCTGATGGAGAAGATTCGGACAGGCTCATCCGAATTTATAAGTGGCAGGGATTCCATGCTTATCGACCTGTCCTCGTGGTACAAGGGGACGCTTGCGCCAAAGATTGAGATCATACAGGAAGCGATAGATAACAGGCATCTGCTTGATTTCAAGTATTACGCTCCTTCGGGTGAGAGTGTCCGCACGATAGAGCCGTACTATTTGGTATTTCAGTGGTCGAGCTGGTATGTATGGGGCTGGTGCTTAAGCCGCAGGGATTTCCGTCTGTTTAAGCTGAACCGTATGGACGGGCTTTCAGACACGGGAGAGGCCTTTATATGCCGAGACGTTCCAAGGCCAGATTTGTCCAATGAGAAGATATTCCCGGGCGGCATCCCGGTAAAGGCTCTTTTCACGCAGGATGTGAAGTGGCGGCTTGTGGAAGAGTTCGGTTCTGAATGCTTTACCGAGATGGATGACGGGCGGCTGCTCTTTTCTGCGGATTATACGAATATGGAGAACTTTGTCACATGGATACTGACTTTTGGTGGCAACGCAGAGGTTCTGGAACCGCCGGAAGTTCGCAGGGCGATTAGGAAAGCTGCTGAGGAAACATTAAAAAACTACATGGAGGATAATGCAGTATGAGATTAGACGGTTTTGGATTACTGGTTGAAGATATGGCGAAAATGGTTCGCTTTTATCGGGATGTGATGGGGTTTGAGATTAGGGAGGCGGAGGATACGTCCAATGTGTACCTTGTGAAGGATGGAACCCTGTTTTTACTGTATGGAAGGAATGATTTTGAAAAGATGACAAGCCGGAGATATGAGTATATCAAGGGCTTGAATGGCCATTTTGAGATCGCGTTGTATGTCGATACTTTTGATGAGGTGGATGTTGCCTTCAAAAAGGCGGTGGAGAACGGTGCAACGCCGGTACTGGAGCCTGAACCGGAGCCGTGGGGGCAGAGAACCTGCTATATCGCCGATCCCGAAGGGAATCTGATTGAGATCGGTTCATGGAACAAGCCGTATGAAGAAAAAGATCAATAGGCCGGAGGAAGCACAGGTGGCATTTGATTATAAAAAAGAATATAAAGAGTTTTATATGCCGAAGGCAAAGCCGGAGATTGTCACGGTTCCGAAAATGAACTATATTGCCGTCCGCGGAAGCGGAGATCCGAATGCGGAAGACGGCGATTACAAGGCGGCTATCGGGCTTTTATACGCGATTGCTTTTACAATCAAGATGAGCAAGAAGGGCGACCATAAGATCGAGGGGTATTTTGATTATGTGGTTCCCCCGCTGGAAGGTTTCTGGTGGCAGGATGGTTTGTCCGGGGTTGATTACAGTCATAAGGAAGATTTTCAGTGGCTCTCCGTGATAAGGCTTCCCGACTTTGTGACAGAGGAAGATTTCAAGTGGGCGGTGAATGACGCAACAAATAAGAAAAAGCAGGATTTCAGCAAGGTGGAGTTCCTTACGATTGAAGAAGGACTCTGTGTGCAGTGTATGCATATCGGGGCTTACGATGATGAGCCTACCACGGTTGTCATGATGGATCGGTATCTGGATGAAAACGGATACGAGAATGATATGTCCGATGACAGGCGGCACCACGAGATTTATCTGTCTGATGCGAGGCGTGTTGCACCGGAGAAGCTGAAGACTGTTATCAGGCATCCGATCAAGGCAAAGGGAGATTGATATGGCATCAACGAAAGAATATCTGGATTTCGTCATAGAACAGCTATCGGGCATGGACGAAATATCCTATCGGGCGATGATGGGTGAGTATATCCTGTATTATCGTGGCAGGGTGTTTGGCGGCATATATGATAACCGACTCCTGGTTAAGCCTGTTCCGACGGCGGTGAAGCTGATGCCGGATGCTCCAATGGAGCTTCCGTATGATGGGGCGAAAGAGATGATCTTGGTAGATGATGTGGACAACCGAGAGTTCCTGTGTAAGTTGGTCGAGAGCATGTGGGAGGAACTGCCGGAGAGGAAAAGGAAGAATCCAAAGAAACCATAGGTTTCGCGGAAGGGATTCCAAGGCGGACAGTGTCCGCTTGGCACACGACTTTCCCGCGGAAAGTCCGGTGTGTTATACCTTTGCGATGGTAACGGCAGCCTGAAACAGCGTGCGCCCCTTGAACGCGCGGTCTGTTTCAGGCTCTTTTTTTGCGAAAGGTCGGGCCGAAAAGAAGTGAACTCGGGGATGACAGGTTCTGATTCATGACGGAAACACCGGCACGCATCGTATCATCCCGGTATCGTGCGAGCAGTGAAATCAAATGTGGGAACTTGGATGTTCCGGCAGCAGATTCAGCGGAAAGCCCAAGCTCTTCGGGAAGTCCGTAGAGACCAATCCGGCTGGCCGGTTCCGCCCGGGTAATATCATTATCTTTTATCAGATCCCGGATACGCTGCCGCGTATCGCCAGAGAGATAGGCCTAGGGCATAACAAGCGGCCGCGGGAGCAATCCCGCGGGATGGCCTGCGCCGTTGAAACTTGTACTGGAGCGCGGTAGCCGCTTCTTGTTATAATGGTAGCGTTATCGGGAAAACTTGGGAGGAAAGCGCGATGAATGAATTTCAGAGACAGTATATCGAATGCTCGAAACGCTACCGGGAGAAAGAGGATGCGGACAGCGTGCGCGCACTCTATGCGCTGAAGGAAGCTCTGGAGGCGGAAGCTGCGCCGGAAGCCAAGCGCGTGCTGGTCGATGTCTACGACTTATTGGATTATAAAAAGAGCGCCTATGAGCTCTTTTTAGTCCTTGCAAATAAGACCGATCGGAAGGACTTAAAGCGTCTCGGGAGCCTCAAGGATTACGCCGAGAATTGGGGCGATACCTTTGCGGTCAAATGCCCGAAAACAGCGGCGGAAGCGGAGCGGCAGAGCGAAGCGGCGGAAGAACTTCCATTTTTCCGCTACCACCCGCACCCGCTGGAGACCGGTGTGTTCCGGGAGGTGAAAGAGGCGCTTTCCTGCGACTGCTGCGGAAAGCCGACCAAGATTTATTACGAAGGTCCCTTCTACGGCTTTCACGCGGACAGTCATTTTTGCCCGACCTGCATAGCGAGCGGAGAAGCCGCACGGAAATATGACGGGGAATTTCAGGATCCATTTTCGGTCGATGAAGGCGTTGAGGACCCGGCGCGTCTCGATGAGCTGATTCACCGCACGCCGGGCTATATCGGCTGGCAGCAGGAGCACTGGCGCGCCCACTGCGGCGATTTCTGCGCATACTTAGGCGACGTTGGTGCCAAGGAAATGAAGCTACAGGGTGTGCTCGAAGAAGTATTGGAAGATCCCATGTGGGACGAGAACGAAAAGCAGTGGATACGGGAGTCCGTGAACGGCGGTTCCATGCAGTGCTACCTGTTCCGCTGTCTGCACTGCGGAAAGCACATGGTCTGGATGGATTTTGACTGAGGCGCCGGGCAAGCGAAATGTGACCGGCCGGAAAGAAGGAAGTATGATGTATATCGCGCACGCGGATTCACCCGTCGGAGCGCTGACCCTCGCGAGCGCCGACGGCGTGACGCTCTCGGGGCTCTGGATTGACGGGCAGAAATATGACCGCGCCCTTCTGAAAGAGGAGACTGTGCGGGAATGCGAGATAGAAAGTCTCGCAATCTTTCGGGAGACCGCGCGCTGGTTAAAACTCTATTTTTCGGGGCGGGAGCCGAACTTTTACCCGCGGCTTTCATTCAGCGGTTCCGAGTTTCGAAAGGAAATTGCGCGGGAGATGCTCTCGGTCCCCTACGGGCGGACAGCGAGCTACAAGCAGCTTGCGGAGAGTCTTGCCGCGCGGCAGGGAAAAAGCTATGTGTCGCCCCATGCGACCGGCGGTGCAGTCGCGCATAACCCCTTGCTCATTCTGATTCCCTGCCACCGCATCATCGGTGCGGATGGGCGCCTGACCGGCTATGCGGGCGGACTCGAGCGGAAGAAATATCTGCTCGCACTCGAAGCGGGGCAGTTGTGAAAGCGAAATGCAGCACCTTAAGAAAGTTTAACTGTTTTATTATTTTAAAATAGTAAAGATTAGGGTATAATAACGGAAGCTTCTTGGCATCAGTGGTAGTACAACAGAAAAACGGGGAAAAGAGAAGGGAGTTCGGCATGAAGATGAGACAGAAGACAGTGTTACTTTCACTTTCTCTGGCGGCGGCGCTGGCGGTTTCGGGCTGCGGCGGCAAAAAGGCAGAGTCGAAATCCGGCAATCAGACCGCTGCGGCAAAGGCGGAAACTTCCGAGGCTTTGAGCAGCGAAGCGGCGAAGGTGAGCGGCAGTGCAAGTGCATCCGGTGGGACAACTGCGGCAAGCAAGGCGAGCGAAGAGGACAGTAAGTTCCCGACCGAGGTGAGAGCGGCGTTCACGGAGCTCCGAGACGTCAACTACGACGAGAAGAAGAGCAGCGCAAAGAAGCCGGAGGGCGACGTTTTGACGCTTACTTCGGGTCCCGTCACGGCGGAACTTCCGGCCAAGGGCTTTCAGCGCTCCAACGATCCGGAACAGGCCAATTACGAGGTCTGGGCGGTCACGGAGGATGGGCAGGGACGCGCTGCGACGATCACGCTCGAGGTGACGGCGGGCCAGGGATCCGGTGTGCGGCGCGGCGCCGATCGCGTGCGTTCCCTCGAAACGAGCTATAGCTACCAGGATTACACGGACATGAAGGCCAAGGTCATCAACGTTGGCAAGCAAAAGTGGCTACGTCTCTCCTATCGCTCGGACCGAGGGAAGGGGCAGAGCCGGGTGGTTCGGGACTTTGTCGATTACATCGGCTTTCTCGCAAACCGCGAGGTAGTGCTTCGCTTTGAATACGGCACGACTGCGGAGGAATACAGGGGAAGAACCGAGTCCCCCTTCACCGAGGAGCTGATGGAGCAGATGGTAAAATCCATCGCGACGGTCCCGGTGAACGAGTATAACCCGGCCGGAATCGACTTAAATCCGTATGTCGACAAGGCAAATGTCAAGCCGAATACGGTGACCGGCGTGGAGGAATACCTGCAGACAGTGCCGCTGAGTCTCGATGCGGGCGACTTAAAGAAGATGCGGAAGGGCGTCAGATTGCTCGGAGATGCGTATCTGCAGAAGATGAAGGAACTCGACTTAAGTGCGGTGGAGGACTGCTCCTCGTTCAGCGGCGAGACCGTGGTACTCCATGGGAACGAGGACAATGAAAGCATCTCGATTCGGCTTCCCGCGCAGTTTAACTCGAGTCAGAACGGACCGCTCTATCACCGGCACTTAAACGTTGCGGACTATAACACCGAATCCTACATCGAGGTCACGACCGAGGTAAACAGCGGAAACGCGCTCGAGAGAGCCATTTTCAGCGCGAATGCGTACATTTCGCAGTTTGTCGAGGCCGAGCAGGTGGGCGTGCAGGTCTACGGCGACAAGCCTTTCTTTGTGACCCTGCAGCTGGATAAGAGCACCGAGCCCTTCGGAAAACTTCTCAAGAAGAAAGCGATACTCTGCGTGCACAACACCCTCGTCACAGTGGAATTTGTGGGGCGTGGGGAGGAACTCACTTCGTTTACGGAGGGAGAAATCGAAGTTCTCAAGTCGATTGCTGTAAACGGAACCGGCGAATAAGAGTTTCACTTGCAAAATCCGCCGGAAGCGGGTAAACTGATACCAGAACAAAGGTTCGCGGAACGAATGTTTGCAAATGCGGTTCCCGCGATTTGACTTGAGAGAAGAGGTGCGGCATGGATCAGGATGCAAAGAGAAAAGCGCTCGATGAGGCGTTAAAGCAGATTGAAAAGGATTTCGGCAAGGGCGCAGTCATGAAACTTGGCGATCCGAGCAATATGATGAATGTGGAGACCACGCCGACCGGCTCGCTGAGCCTGGATCTCGCGCTGGGACTCGGCGGCATTCCGAAGGGACGCATCATCGAGGTCTATGGCCCCGAGTCCTCCGGTAAGACCACGGTCGCATTGCACATGGTCGCGGAAGTGCAGAAGCGCGGCGGTATTGCGGGCTTTATCGATGCCGAGCACGCGCTGGATCCGGTCTACGCAAAGAATATCGGGGTCGATGTCGACAACCTCTACATCTCCCAGCCGGACACCGGTGAACAGGCGCTCGAAATCACCGAGACCATGGTGCGGAGCGGCGCCGTGGACATCATCATTGTGGACTCGGTCGCGGCGCTCGTGCCGAAGGCGGAGATTGAGGGCGATATGGGAGACCTCCACGTGGGTCTTCAAGCGCGCCTCATGAGCCAGGCGCTCCGTAAGCTCACGAGCATTGTCAGCAATACGAACAGCACCGTGGTCTTCATTAACCAGCTGCGCGAGAAAATCGGCGTCATGTTCGGCAGCCCCGAGACCACGACCGGCGGCAGAGCGCTGAAGTTCTACTCCTCGGTGCGTCTGGATGTTCGGAAGATCGATGTCTTAAAGCAGGGCGGCGAGATTGTGGGCACGCGCGTTCGCGTAAAGGTTGTGAAGAATAAGATTGCGCCGCCGTTTAAGGAAATTGAGTTCGACATCATGTTCGGCAAAGGCATCTCAAAGGAGGGTGATATTCTGGACCTCGCGGTCAAGGAGAATATTGTCGAAAAGAGCGGCGCCTGGTTCTCCTATGAGGGCAATAAGATAGGCCAGGGCCGCGAGAATGCCAAGAGTTTCCTGCACGAGCATCCGGCGCTGGCGGCGGAGATCGAGAATCGCGTCCGCGAAGCGCACGGCCTCGCGCCGGTTGAGACCGAGGCGCTCCCGGAGGGCGCCGAATTCACACTGCCGCTGACGGAAGAGCGGGATGCGGAATGATTATTACGGAAATTCTGCCGCTCGGCGCGAAAAAAAGCAAAGTCCTCACCGACGAGGACTTTGCTTTTTCACTTTACCGGGGGGAAGTCAAAAAAATGGAGCTGGAAGTCGGGCGGGAACTTACGGCAGAGTTTTTACAGACGAAACTTTACCCCTTACTGATTCGCCGCAGTCGGGAGCGCCTGCTCTATCTTTTAAAGCAGAGGGACTACACCGAGGCGGAACTGCGGCGAAAATTCCGCGAAGGCTTTTATCCGGAAGAAATCGCAGAACTCGCGCTTGACTATGGGCGGAAACTGCACTATGTCGATGACCGCCGCGTCGCGGAGACCTATATCCGGACGCGGAGCGGCGAGAAAAGTGCACGCTATTTAAAGACCGCACTCTTAAACCGCGGGATCGACAAGGAGCTCATTGAAGAGCTGCTAGAAGAAGAGGCGCCGGATGAGACCGCGCAAATCTGTCGGGAACTTAAGAAAAGGCACTACGCCGCAGACATCGACAAGAAGGAAGAACAGCGGATTTTTGCGGCACTGCTCCGCAAAGGCTACTCCTACAGTGCAATTCGAGATGCAATATGCACTTTTACTTGCGATAATTCTTAAGATTTGCTAGTATAGACTTATTGCCCAAAGTGAAAGCGCAATATTAAGAAAATAAATTGTACCATGAAAACTGAATAAGGAGGTGCTCTGTGTCACAAATCATCATTGCAGTTGTCATCACGGCGGTGATTGTGGCTTTTTTGAGCTGGAATCTTGCGATTGAACACCGGAAGAAAGACTATGAGAGCAAGATCGGCAGCGCGGAAGTAAAATCCCGAGAGATTATCGAAGAAGCCCTGAAAACCGCGGAGACGAAGAAGCGCGAGGCGATGCTCGAAGCCAAGGAAGAAGCGCTCCGGACGAAGAACGAACTGGAGCGGGAGACCAAAGAGCGGCGCGCGGAGTTACAGCACTATGAGAATCGTGTGCTTAGCAAGGAAGAGAATCTCGACAAGAAGCAGACTTTGCTCGAAAAGCGGGAACAGACCCTGCAGCAGAAGGAGGAGAGCATTGCGGCGAGAAGCCGTGAGGTGGATTCTCTCTACGACAGGGGGATGGAAGAGCTGGAGCGCATTGCCGGACTTTCGGTTGAGCAGGCGAAGGAATTCCTGCTCCGCTCGATTGAGGACGATGTGAAGCACGACAAGGCGCGTATGATCCGCGATCTTGAGAGCGCCGCAAAGGAAGAGGCGGACAAGAAGGCGAAGGAGTATGTGGTCAGTGCCATTCAGCGCTGCGCCGCAGACAGCGTCGCCGAGTCCACGGTATCGGTGGTACAGCTGCCGAACGACGAGATGAAGGGTCGCATCATCGGCCGTGAGGGCAGAAATATTCGCACGCTCGAGCAGTTGACCGGTGTGGAACTGATTGTCGACGACACACCGGAGGCAGTCGTGCTCTCGGGCTTTGATCCGGTGCGCCGCGAAATTGCGAAGGTTGCGCTTGAAAAGCTGATTAACGACGGCCGCATTCATCCCGCGCGGATTGAAGAGATGGTCGAGAAAGCGCAGCGCGAGGTCGATACGCGGATGCGCGAGGCCGGTGAGGCAGCCGTGCTCGAAGTCGGAATCCACAGCATTCATCCGGAGCTTGTCAAACTCATCGGACGCATGCGCTACCGCACAAGTTACGGGCAAAATGCCCTGCGTCACTCGATCGAGGTTGCGGAGCTGTCCGGTATTCTTGCGGCGGAGGTCGGCGTCGATGTGCGCATGGCGAAACGCGCAGGTCTTTTACACGACATCGGTAAGGCGGTTGACCACGAGATTGAGGGTTCCCATGTGCAGCTCGGCGTGGAACTCTGCCGGAAGTACAAGGAGAACCAGATTGTCATCAACACGGTGGAGTCGCACCACGGCGATGTCGAGCCCGAGAGTCTGATCGCATGTATCGTTCAGGCCGCGGATACCATTTCGGCGGCGCGCCCGGGCGCAAGACGCGAGACCATTGAGACTTACACGAATCGTCTCGCGCAGCTCGAGGAAATTACGAATTCCTTTGAGGGCGTCGAGAAATCCTTTGCGGTGCAGGCGGGCCGCGAGGTTCGCATCATGGTCATGCCGGAGAAGATTACGGACGACGATATGGTCATTCTGGCGCACAATGTTGCAAAACGCATTGAGCAGGAGATGCAGTATCCGGGCCAGATTCGGGTCAATGTGATTCGCGAATCGCGGGTCCAGGATGTGGCAAAGTGAGATAGCGGGAGTGTCCGCGCTCTGTTTTATACAGAGCGCGGGCATTTTTTGTTTACGGCGGCCATACGGTGCAGTCAGAAAAATGTAAGCTCGTTGTTATTGACGATATAGCGGTTATCGGGTATTCTATAAACAGTCCGATTAGAAAAAATGTAGAGAAAGCATCATAAGGACTGGATAAGTTCTGTTCACTTTTTCTGGGGACGAAAATCGAGAGCGATTCAAAGGGGGAAATGGCAATGAAACATGTCGTAAAGGGAACCGTTCTGGCAGGAGCTCTGATGCTCTTCACAGCGGCATTCGGAATGACCGCTTATGCAGACAAAGCGATTAAGACCGTCGGTATCAAGGTGACGGGAACCGTAAACGCGGGCAGTCCGATCGGCGACGAGAAACTGGAAATTAAGCCGCTGGGCAGCCGCTATACGGTGAATCACTACGAGGTCCTGAACGAGGGCCCGAGCTGGAAGGCGACGGATGTCCCGGACCTCAAGATTCACCTGCAGGCGGAGGACGGCTACTACTTCCGGGTCAATGCAGCGAGCCAGGTTCACATTGACGGCGCGGAGTATGTGACCGCGACGCGCGAGGACAATGCCTATGCGTTGATTGTCGAAGTCAAGCTCCCGAGCCTCGCACTGCAGGCTTCGAGCATCAGTGAGGCAAATCTCACGAGCACCACGGCGAGCTGGACCGAGTCCCTCGGCGCAGGTTCCTACGAGACCAAGTGGAAGAGAGACGGCAAGACAATCGGCGCTGTCAGAACCGTGCAGGGCACCTCGCACGATGTCAGCTCGTTCTTCACCAAGGCCGGCGTGTATTCGTTCCAGGTGCGCGGCGTGAGTGCACAGAATCCGGATTTCCGCGGACCGTGGACCGAGTCGAACGATATTGTCGTCACAGAAGAGATGGCAAGCGCACAGCGCGCAAAGAACGCAGCTGCCGAGAGCACAGGCACTTGGGAGGCAAACGGCGACAAGTGGCGCTTCCGGCTGCCGGACAGCAGCTACGTGAAGGGCGCTTGGAGAAAGATTAACAACGAGTGGTATGTGTTCGACGAGAACGGCTACATGATCACCGGCTGGTTCAAGGACGGCGACAAGTGGTACTACCTCGACGAGAGCGGCAAGATGCTCTATAACCGCGTGACCCCGGACGGCTACCAGCTCGACATCAACGGTGTCTGGGTTGCACCGCTCGCCAAGGCACAGTAAGACGGATACGGATATTCATAAGACGCTGTATTTTTCAAGCTTTCTTGAAAAATACAGCGTCTTGTTTTATTATGATGAGAAAAGTTTTTCCTGAGAGAAAGCTTTTTGGAATCCCGAGGACAGGCACAGGAGGAGACTACTGTGGAGAAGAAAATTGTTTTGATTCCGGGCGACGGCATAGGTCCGGAAATTGTGAGAGAAGCAAAGGCTGTGCTCGCTCACGTCGCGGAGAAGTTCGGACATACATTTTCGTTCACCGAAATCGACATGGGCGGCTGCTCGATTGACCGCTACGGCGAGCCGCTGACCGATGAAAATCTGCAAAAGGCGAAGGAGAGCGATGCCGTGCTGCTCGGTGCCGTGGGAGGAAACGCTGAGACGTCTCCCTGGTACAAGCTGGCACCTTCCCTGCGTCCGGAGGCAGGACTCCTGAAAATCCGGAAGGAACTCGGTCTCTTTGCAAATCTGCGCCCCGCGTTTCTCTATCCGGAGCTCGCGGCGGCCTGCCCGTTAAAGCCGGAGCAGCTGCGGAACGGCTTTGACCTTGTGATTGTAAGAGAACTCACCGGCGGCCTCTACTTCGGCGAGCGGCACACAGAGAAGGTAAACGGCGTCGAGACCGCGGTCGATACTCTGGTCTACACGGAGCCGGAGATTCGGCGCATTGCAATTAAGGCGTTTGAGGCCGCGGCAAAGCGCAGAAAGTCCCTGATCAGCGTGGACAAGGCAAACGTCCTTGACACTTCGCGCCTCTGGCGGCGGGTCATGGAGGAAGTCGGCAAGGACTATCCGGAAGTCAAGCTCTCGCACATGCTGGTCGACAATGCGGCCATGCAGCTGGTCTACAATCCGGGACAGTTTGATGTCATCGTGACCGAGAACACGTTTGGCGACATTCTGTCGGATGAGGCGAGCATGGTGACGGGCTCTATCGGCATGCTACCGAGCGCGAGCCTGAATGAGACGAAGCTCGGACTCTATGAGCCGAGTCACGGTTCCGCGCCGGACATTGCGGGACAGGATAAGGCAAATCCGCTTGCAACCATACTCTCGGCGGCAATGCTGCTCCGCTACTCCTTCGATATGGAGAGTGAGGCGCGCGCCGTGGAGAGCGCTGTCGCAGCGGTGCTGCGGGACGGCTATCGCACGCCCGACATTTACACCGAGGGCACGAAAAAGGTCGGCACCCGGGAGATGGGCGCGCTGGTCATGGCCCGCATCTGAAACGAAATCACCTAATTTTTATTTTTGTTACAGCTTGAAAAGATATAGCCAGAAAGAAGGACTTACCATGTTAAGCGATCACGTCAAGACAGGGATGCAGCAGGCACCCCACCGCTCTTTATTTAATGCACTCGGCTTTACCCCGGAGGAGATGAAGAAGCCGCTCATCGGCATCATCTCGTCCTACAACGAAATTGTTCCGGGCCACATGAACCTCGATAAGATTGTCGATGCCGTGAAGCTCGGCGTCGCAGAGGCGGGCGGTATGCCCGTCGTAGTTCCGGCCATCGCGGTCTGCGACGGCATTGCAATGGGACACACGGGCATGAAGTACTCGCTCGTCACAAGAGACTTAATTGCGGATTCGACCGAGTGTCTTGCGAGAGCACATCAGTTTGACGCGATGGTCTGTGTTCCGAACTGCGATAAGAACGTGCCGGGTCTCCTCATGGCGGCAGCGCGCGTCAACATTCCGACCATCTTTGTGAGCGGCGGCCCCATGCTCGCAGGCCGCGTGAAGGGCGAGAAGCGCTCGCTCTCCAGCATGTTTGAGGCGGTCGGCGCTTATGCGGCCGGAAAGATGACCATAGAGGATGTCTCGGAGTTCGAGGAGAAGGTCTGCCCGACTTGCGGCAGTTGCTCCGGTATGTACACGGCGAACTCGCTGAATTGCCTCACCGAGGTGCTCGGTATGGGTCTCCGCGGCAACGGCACGATTCCGGCTGTCTACTCGGAGCGTCTGCGCCTTGCAAAGCACGCAGGCAATCAGATCATGGAGCTCTACCGGAAGGATATCCGTCCGCGCGACATCATGACCGAGAAGGCGTTCATGAACGCGCTGACCGTCGATATGGCACTCGGCTGCTCGACGAACACGATGCTGCATCTCCCGGCAATCGCGCACGAGGCCAAGGTGAACATCGATGTGAATATCGCGAATGAGGTCTCCGCGCGCACGCCGAACCTCTGCCACCTCGCACCGGCAGGTCACACCTATATGGAGGATCTGAACGAGGCGGGCGGCGTCTACGCTGTCATGAAGGAGCTCTCGAAGAAGAATCTCATCAACCTCGACTGCCTGACCGCGACCGGAAAGACGGTCGGCGAGAATATTGAGAACGCATGGAACCTCGACAAGGAGGTCATTCGCCCGATTGAGAATCCCTATTCCGAGACCGGCGGCATCGCAATTCTGAACGGCAACATCGCCCCCGAGTCCTGCGTCGTGAAGCGGAGCGCGGTCGCACCGGAAATGTTAAAGCACAGCGGTCCGGCGCGCGTCTTTGACTGCGAGGACGATGCCATTACGGCCATCAAGGGCGGTAAGATTGTCCCGGGCGATGTCGTCGTGATTCGCTACGAGGGCCCGAAGGGCGGCCCCGGTATGCGCGAGATGTTAAACCCGACCTCTGCGATTGTCGGCATGGGCCTTGGGTCCACGGTTGCCCTGATTACGGACGGACGCTTCTCCGGCGCAAGCCGCGGCGCTTCGATCGGCCATGTGGCACCGGAGGCGGCGGTCGGCGGTCCGATTGCGCTGATTCAGGAGGGGGATATCATCGATATCGACATCGACAACCACACGCTGAACGCGCGCGTCTCCGAAGAGGAGTTCGCAGAGAGAAAGAAGAACTGGAAGCCGCGCGTCAATGAAGTGGACGGCTATCTGGTTCGCTATCGCGAGCTTGTGACCGGTGCGCCCCAGGGTGCTGTTCTCTCGGTGGAAGGTTGGAAGCATGACTAAGCTGAGCGGCGCGGAAATTGTAATCGCCTGCCTCAAGGAACAGGGCGTCGACACCGTCTTCGGTTATCCGGGCGGCGCGATTTTGAATATTTATGATGCACTCTATAAACACAGAGATGAGATTCACCATGTGCTGACCAGCCACGAGCAGGGCGCCGCGCACGCGGCCGACGGCTATGCGCGCGCGAGCGGCAAAGTCGGCGTGTGCCTGGCAACCAGCGGTCCCGGCGCGACGAACTTAGTCACCGGCATTGCGAGCGCCTACATGGACTCTTCGCCGATTGTCGCAATCACCTGTAATGTTGCCAACCCGATTCTCGGAAAGGACTCGTTTCAGGAGATTGACATCACCGGTATCAGCATGCCGATTACCAAGTACAACTTCATTGTCAAAGATGTGCGGGAGCTCGCAGGCGTGTTGCGCCGTGCCTTTCAGATTGCGCGGAGCGGCCGCCCGGGGCCGGTGCTGGTTGATATCACGAAGGATGTGACGGCGGCGGTGACCGACTATGAGGCAGTTTTGCCGGTGTCCGAGGCGCTGCGCCCGCTCCCGGCGGAAGAGAAAATCGAAGAAGTGCTTGCGCTCCTCAAAGCCGCGAAAAAGCCCTGCATTATGGCGGGCGGCGGCGTGATTTTGTCGAATGCCGCAGAGGCGCTCACGGCTTTTGCGCATCGCCTCGACGCACCGGTCTGTTGCACGCTGATGGGCCAGGGTGCTTTTGACCAGAACGACCCGCTCTACACGGGTATGGTAGGGATGCACGGCACCAAGACCTCGAACTATACGGTCTCGGACTGCGATTTGCTCGTGGTGGTCGGCGCGCGCTTTTCCGACCGTGTCGCGGGCAGTCCGAACCACTTCGCGGCCAAGGCAAAGATTTTGCAGCTCGACATTGACGAGGCGGAGGTCAATAAGAACATTCATGTCGCGGCCTCCCTGGTCGGCGACGCGGCGGCCTTGCTCACTTGTCTGACAGAGAAACTGCCGGAGCAGCGGCACGCGGACTGGGTCGCAGAGATTCAGGCGCGGAAGGAGCGTTTCCCGCTGCAAGTCGGCGAGGGGCTCACGGGCCCCCGTGTGATTCGGGAACTCGATCGGCTCACGCCGGACGACGCAATCATCGTTACCGAGGTCGGCCAGCACCAGATGTGGGCGGCGCAGCACTATGCGTATCACAGCCCGAGAACCTATCTTACGAGCGGCGGCCTCGGTACCATGGGCTTCGGTCTCGGCGCGGCAATCGGCGCGCAGACGGCGAAGCCGGACAGAGTGGTCGTGAATGTTGCGGGCGACGGTTGCTTCCGCATGAATATGAATGAGCTCGCGACGGTAGCCCGCGAAGAGCTTCCGCTCATTGAGCTGATCGTCAATAACCATGCGCTCGGCATGGTGCGGCAGTGGCAGACGCTCTTTTATGAGCAGCGCTACTCGTCGACGGTACTCAGAGACCGGGTGGATTACTGCAAGATTGCGGAGGCGATGGGCATCAAAGCCTACCGCGTGACGACGGTGGAGGAATTGCGGACAGCGCTCCGCGAGGCTGTCGAGAGCCGGAAAGCGGCCGTACTGGATGTGCTCATTGATTCGGATGAGAAAGTCTTCCCGATGTGCCCGCCCGGCGCGGATCTGAAGGAAGTTTTTGATGAGAGCGATTTGTAACTTCAAAATCACCCGAAATATGGTAGAGTAATATTAAGCATTTGTTTCGTTTTGAGGATTCGCAGACAGAGAGGAGAAAGGATGGCACGCGTATTTAATTTCAGTGCCGGTCCGGCGGTACTTCCGGAGGAAGTGTTGCGGGAAGCGGCGGAAGAGATGCTCGATTACAAGGGGACAGGCATGTCTGTGATGGAGATGAGCCACCGCTCCAAGATGTTTCAGGATATTCTGGATGACGCAGAGCAGGATTTTCGGGAGCTTCTCGGCGTGCCCGCAAACTATAAGGTGCTCTTTATTCAGGGCGGCGGCCATGTGCAGTTTGCGATGGTGCCGTTAAACCTCATGAAAAACCGCAAGGCGGAGTACATTGTCACCGGACAGTGGGCAAAGAAGGCCATGCAGGAGGCCGCGCTCTATGGCGACGCGCGCGCTGTCGCGTCGAGTGAGGATAAGGTCTACAGTTATATTCCGGACTGCACGGATCTGCCGATTCGGGCGGATGCGGACTACCTCTATTTCTGCAAAAACAATACGATATACGGAACAGTCTTCCATGAGACGCCGAATGCCAAGGGAAAGACCCTGGTTGCCGATGTCTCCTCCTGCTTCCTTTCGGCACCCGAGAAGATCACGGACTACGGGATTCTCTGGGGCGGCGTACAGAAGAATGTGGGACCGGCCGGTATGGCGATCGCAGTGGTGCGCGAGGATCTGATCGGAGACTGCCTGCCCGGCACACCGACCATGTTGCGCTATGAGACCTACGCGGCACACGGCTCGCTCTACAACACACCGCCCTGCTACAACATTTACATCTGCGGCAAGGTGTTCCGCTGGATCAAGGAAATCGGCGGCCTCGCGGCCATGCAGAAGCAGAACGAGGAGAAGGCGGCGTTGCTCTACGATTTCCTCGATCAGTCGAGGCTTTTCTCGAACCCGGTGCGGCGTGAAGACCGCTCTGTGATGAACGTGACCTTTGTGACGGGCAATGCGGCGCTCGACAAGAAGTTTGTCGAGGAGGCAAAGGCCGCGGGTCTTGAGAATCTGAAGGGACACCGGACAGTCGGCGGCATGCGCGCAAGTCTCTATAACGCAATGCCGAAGGAGGGTGTGCAGCGCCTCGTCGACTTTATGGCGGCATTCGAGAAGCGGGAGGCCTGAGTTATGTTTCACATTTATCGGAAGAATGCGATTTCGGAGGAGGGCTTACAGAGCCTGCTCCCGCATTTTGCGCTGACCGACGCGCAGGGAGAGGCAGAGGGCATTCTGGTGCGCTCTGCGGATATGCACGAGGAGAAACTCGGCGCGGCGACCCTCGCCGTTGCGCGCGCGGGCGCGGGTGTCAATAACATTCCCCTGGAGCGCTTTGCCGAGGAAGGGATTGTCGTCTTTAATACCCCGGGGGCCAATGCAAACAGCGTCAAGGAGCTTGTGCTTTGCGGCCTTTTGCTCGCCGCACGCAATGTGCTCCCGGCGGTCGAATGGCTGCGGGAAAAGCAGGGCGAGGCTGACATCGCAAAAGTCGCCGAGCAGGGGAAAAAGCAGTTTGTCGGCACGGAAATTCGGGGCAAAAAGCTCGGCGTCATCGGCCTCGGCGCAATCGGCGCGGAAGTCGCGAATGCGGCGGTTGCGCTCGGTATGGAGGTTTACGGCTACGATCCCTACCTCTCGGTGAACGGCGCCTGGAGAATCACGAAAGAGGCGCGCCATGCGACTTCTCTCGAGGAACTCTGCAGGCAGTGCGATTACATCACGATTCATGTCCCGCTGACCGACAAGAACCCCGGCATGATAGGCGAAAAAGAAATCGCGGTGATGAAGGAAGGTGTGGTCTTCCTCAACTTTTCGCGCGACAAGCTGGTCGATGAGCAGGCAATGGGGCGGGCGCTCGAGAGCGGCAAGGTGCGGCTCTATGTGACCGACTTTGCGAATCCGCTCTCCATGACCTTTCCGCAGGCCATTGTGACGCCGCATCTCGGCGCTTCGACCGAAGAGGCCGAGGATCACTGCGCGGTCATGGCGGTCAAGGAGCTCATGGACTACCTCGACAACGGCAACATTCGCAATTCCGTGAACTATCCCGATTGCGACATGGGCGTTCCGACAGGCGCACAGCGCATTGCGCTGCTCCACAAGAATGTGCCGAACATGATAGGTCAGATCAGCAGTATGCTGGCAAAGCAAAACATCAACATCGACAATATGACAAACAAAAGTCGCGGCGCGTATGCCTATACGCTTCTGGACCTTGAGACCCGTCTCACGGCAGAGGATGAGGCGGCCCTCAGAGCCATTCCGGGTGTGATACGTTTCCGCGCGGTGACAGGAGGCTGATATGGCAGAGGTCAAGGCGTTTTGCGCCCTTCGTCCGAACGAAAAGCAGGCGGCGGAGGTTGCGGCGCTTCCCTATGATGTCTACACGAGAGAGGAAGCAAGAGCTGCGGTGCAGGGACACCCGTTTTCCTTTCTGAATATTGATCGCCCGGAGACCCAGTTTCCGGAGGACTGCGATATGTACGCGCAGGAAGTCTATGAGAAGGCGCGGGACATGCTGCGGGAGCAGACCGCAGCGGGCATCTATGTGCGCGAGGAGCAGCCGGTCTACTACTTCTATGAGCTGACGGTCGAGAGCGGTGTGCTCGCGCCGCTCTTACAGGGACACAGCCAGACCGGTGTGGTCGCCTGCTCGTCGGTTGACGACTATCTGAATCAGGTGGTCCGGAAGCACGAGAATACGAGAGAGGAAAAGGAGCAGGATCGCATTCGCCATGTGGACATCATGAATGCGCAGACCGGCCCGATTTTTCTGACCTACCGCGGTACGGAGGCCTTAAAAGCCTGCGAGAAGCGCGCCAAGCAGCAGCCGCCGCTCTATGACTTTGTGAGTGAGGACGGTATCCGCCACCGCGTGTGGCGCGTCGCTGATCCGGCGGAGGTAGAAGCGATTACCGAGGGCTTCCGCGAGGTGCCGACCACCTATATTGCGGACGGTCATCACCGTGCGGCGTCGGCGGTTAAGGTCGCGCTGAAGCGGCGTGCGGAGCACCCGGATTACAAGGGCACGGAGGAGTTCAACTACTTCCTCTCGGTGTTATTCCCGGAGGAGGAACTCCGGATTCTCCCCTATAATCGCGTGGTCGCCGATTTAAACGGCGAGAGCCCCGCAGATTTGCTGCTCGCGCTCGATCAGGCATTCACGATACGCGACAACGGCGAGACCGTGCCGACGCCCGGCAAAAAAGGCGAAGTCGGCATGTATCTCGACGGTCACTGGTATGCGCTCTGCGTGCGCGAAGAGCTGCGCGAGGAGGACCCGGTCGAGGGACTCGATGTCTCCTTCCTGCAGAATCTTGTGCTTTCCCCGCTGCTTGGCATCGAGGACCCGAGAACCTCGGAGCGAATTCGCTTCATCGGCGGCATTCGCGGCAGCGAAGAATTAAAGCGGCTGGTCGATCAAAAGGGCGGCGTGGCCTTCCTCATGTATCCGACGCAGATGGAAGAGCTGCTCTCGGTCGCGGACGCGGGGCTTCTGATGCCGCCGAAATCCACCTGGTTTGAGCCGAAGCTTCGGAGCGGTCTTTTCATTCACACATTGTGACGGATCGGATTTCTATGACGAAGCAGGAATTTTTAGACGAACTGGCACTGCGCCTCCGCGAGGAGGGTGCGGAGCGTCTGGTCGCGGAAAATGTGGATTATTACCGCAGTTATATCGATGAAGAGGTCGCAAAAGGGCGGCGCGAAGAAGAAGTGCTTTCCGAGCTCGGAAACCCCGCGCTGATTGCGCGATCCATTCTGGATGCTGCGGGCTACCGGGTGGACGGTATTCCGGATCGGAATCCGGACGGTGACCTCGGTGAAAACGCGGGTAGCTATTACCGGACACAGAGCGAGGAGAGAGAAGGACAGGAAGACCGGAATATCCATGTCGAAGTGCGGCAGGTGAATTCCTGGATTGCAGGGATTCTGTTTCTTCTCTTTGTCGTGCTTCTGGTGCTCGCCGTTTTGGGCTTTATCATCTGGGCGGCGCCCGTTATTTTGGCGTTGTTGCTACTTAGCTTTATGTACCGCGCGCTGATAAGTTTTTTTCAGCGCTGAACCTACCAACAGAGCGATAGAAGGAGGAGAGGACATGTTTAGTTCAAAGAGCAAGACAGAGCCGGTCACACCCGTGTCCGGGAATAAGATCGACACCATTATCGGCGATAAGACGCGGGTAGAGGGTACGCTGCACACCCAGGACACAACGAGAATCGACGGTCGCATCAAGGGAGAGGCGATTTCCGACGGCTATCTCATCATCGGCGAAAACGGCTATGTGGAGGGGGATGTCCGGAGCGAAAACATGCTGATTGCAGGAACCGTGCAGGGCAATATTTTTGTGCGGGAGCGCCTTGAGGTCACGGAGAGCGGTAAGATTATCGGTGATATCACGACCAAGTCTCTGGTGATTGCGGAGGGCGCATCCTTCGCCGGAAAGTGCACCATGACCTCGCTGCAGAAGGTACAGACGGGCGAGCAAAAGGAGGCAGAGAAGCATGTTGCGGAAGCGAACCGGAAGGCCCCGGAGACAAAGTAAGAAGGACACGGGTTTTACCTTGCTGCTGCTCTCAAACAGCGAGAAAAAACCCGTGCAGTTCCAGCTTCCGCCTCTCTTTTTCAAAGGCCTGTTGACGGTTACGTTACTTCTCATCGGTCTGACCGGCTACGGGCTCATTTCGGCGGCACTCTTAAAACCGGTGGCACGCCAGAAAGTCGTGCTTGAGCAGGAGATTGCGCAGCTTCGCGCGGAGCAAGACAAAATACGCTCGGAGAACCAGAACCTGCGGGCCTACAGCGCGCAGCAGGACAAGGAGATGCAGAACCTGCAGGAAGTTTCCGCCGAAATCAAGAACAACATCGAAAATCTGCAGGGCAGAGACAGTGAGATTCGCGGAAAGCTCGGTCTTCCGGCAGAGAGCAGCGCGGCGGAGAGCAGTGCTTCCGGAAGCGGTGAGACAGCGGAGACGCAGGCGAGCGAGACGCCGGTCGGCGAGGCAAAGACCACGGAGGATTTACAGCCTCTCATGCTCGGCGACGCCGGCGAGTCCGATATTTACGACACGACCGCGGGAACACCGGCAGAGAACATTTTGCAGCGGGAGAGCAATATTCAGCTCTCGGTGCTGATGGGCGCGCGCCAGCGGCGTAACACCATGCAGCTCGCGGCGGAGTTGGAGCAGTCACGCGCCATGCTCTCCGAGGCCTCCGATAACTATGACCAGTACGAGGGTGTGATTCGCTCGCAGGAATTCCAGGAGGAACAGCGGAGAGAGCGGGCCACACAGCGGCGCCAGAGCATTCGCGCCTATGCGCTGTCCTTCCTCGGCGGCCGCTATGTCTGGGGCGGTGAGAATCCCTATTCCGGTGTGGACTGCTCAGGCTTTACGCGATACATTCTGAGCCATGCGGGCGGCGTGTACATCAACCGCACGGCGGCGGAGCAGGCACAGCAGGGCAGAGAAGTCTCGATTGACGAGGCAAAGCCCGGCGATCTGATTTTTTACAGCAACGGCAGCCGCGTGAATCATGTCGCGATGTACATCGGCGACGGCAGAGTGGTGCACGCCTCGAATGAGAGAAACGGCATTATGGTATCGCGCTGGGATTACCGCACACCGGTTCATATCCGGAATATGATCGGCGAGTAACAGCGCTGTAACATATCTGTAACAATTTAAAGAGAATCCTGTGCGTTTGTTCGCACGGGATTCTCTTTTTTGACGCACGGAGAACCGTGGGTTTCCGTGAGAGCGAAAGCCAATTGTAAACATTTTGTAAAAAACTTGACGCGAGAGTCCCGCCGGAGTATACTGGCCAATGTAATAATTCCGTAACAAGTAAGGAATTGTTCCGTAATAAGAACAAGAAAAGAGTATGAGAGAGCGTCCAAGACGACTAAGCTTTTACACGGAGGGACAATCGATGAATCGTTTTAAAGGATATCTTGCAATGGCGGCACTTGCTTCTGTTATTTCCGCGGGTAGCGCAATGACTTCGATGGCGAGCACCAAGGTCACGAAGAACACGGCAGCCTGGGTCGAAGAGGCAAAGAAGCAGGAAGAGGAAGCAAAGGCTGCGGAAGAGGCAAAGGCAGCGGAGGAAGCGGCGGCAGCCGCGGCGGCAGAGGCAGCGGCTGCACAGAAGACAAGTACCCGTCAGCAGGTGGTTGACTACGCGCTCTCGTTTGTCGGCGGCCGCTATGTCTGGGGCGGCACGGATCCGCATAGCGGTGTGGATTGTTCGGGCTTTACGCGCTACATCTTAAGCCACGCGGGCGGCGTTTCGATCAGCCGCAGCTCGGCGGAGCAGGCCGGTGAGGGCAGAACCGTGACGGCAGACAGCATGCAGCCGGGCGACCTGCTCTTCTATTCCAAGGGCGGCGGTGTGAACCATGTCGCCATGTACATCGGCAACGGCCAGGTGGTGCATGCCTCCTCTTCGAAGACCGGCATCATTGTTTCGGCCTGGAATTACAGAACGCCCGTGCGTATTGCGAGCTATCTCGATTAATTAACATTTGTCGTTAAAAAATAAAGAAATCATAAAGATTAGAACGTTGACTTTGCCGATAGCGCCACCTATACTGAACTTATATTTGCAACAGATTGCAACATCTTCGTAATAACTATCGATATTCGGGGGAATCATCAGATATAGGGGGACACTGCTGTGAAAAAGAAATTGGGAGTTTGTGCGGCTCTGGTCATCTGTGCATCGATTGCGGCGACTGCGCCGGCATTTGCCGCAAAGGACGATGCGATTTTTGTCGAGGCTCTTGACCAGAGCAGCGGAAGCGGAGCAGAGGGCGGCGAGGTCAACGGTCTTGTGCCGGAGTTTCACGCCGAGGAAGCGGAAGCTTCCGACAGCGAGGGCAGCGAGCGCGTGGAGTCCGCGGTGATCGGCGACATGAAGCCGGTCAAGCCGGTGGAGGCAGTCGAGGAGAAGAACGAGAGTCTCTCCAACACGTCGGCTGCGATTGTGCGCCAGGGCGTGTCCAGCAAGTCGGAGACCGAGAAGGCACAGAAGTCCGACAGCAGTGCGGGACCGAACGGCAAAATCAAGGCGAAGCTTAGCGGCAACAGTTCGGATCCGGTGACGGCGCAGTCCAAGACTTCGGGCGGCGCCGGCAAGAACTCCACGGACTGGAGCAAGGTCAGCAAGCTCAGAAAGGCCATCGTCAGCTACGCAAAGAGCCTCGAGGGAAGCCGTTATGTGTACGGCGGCATCGATCCGAAGTCCGGTATAGACTGCTCGGGTCTCATCATGCACGTGATGCGCGAACAGGCCGGCATCGACTTGGATCACTATTCGGCATCGCAGGCGACCGAGGGCGTCGAGGTCAGCGCAGACCAGATGCGTCCGGGCGACATCATCGCTTACGATGGACAGCCGCGCGACGGCAAGGTCAATCACATCGCGATTTACATCGGCGACGGCAAGGCGATTCACGCAAGAGGCAAGAAAGAGGGCGTGCAGATTACCGCTTGGGATTACGCGACCCCGCTTGCGATTCGCAATGTGATCGGCGACTGAGTCAAACAATCGAATTTGAAAAATCCGTCAGTTGCAGCTGACGGATTTTTTTGGCTGAAAATCACCGCATTCAACGAGCTTCGGCTTGCAGTGGCTTCCTTTTTCGCGTACACTTTTCCTATGAAGATGACATATACATTGACGGCGCCCTGCCACTTCGGCTTAGAGGCGGTCTTAAAGCGGGAAATTACAAATCTGGGTTACGAAATCAAAGCGGTCGATAACGGCAAGGTGAGTTTCCTCGGCGATGCCGAGGCGATTGCGCGCGCCAATTTATGGCTCCGGACCGCAGAGCGCGTGCTCCTGGAAATCGGGCGCTTCCGGGCGACCAGTTACGAAGAGCTGTTTCAGGGCACACTCGTGCTGCCCTTCGGAGACTTTCTGCCGAAGGACGGAAAGTTCTGGGTCACCAAGGCGACTTCGGTGGATTCTAAGCTCTTTTCGCCCTCGGACATCCAGTCTGTCATGAAGAAGGCAATGGTGCGCTCCATGGAGCGCTACTACGGCGCTGTGCCCTTCCTTGAGAACGGCGAGAGCTTCCCCTTCCGCGTGAGCATTCAGAAGGACGTGGTGACGGTTTCGCTCGACACGAGCGGCATCTCGCTGCATAAGCGCGGTTACCGCACGGAGACGGCGCGCGCGCCGATTACCGAGACCCTCGCGGCGGCGTTGTTACTTTTGACACCCTGGCACGCCGACCGCATTCTCGCGGATCCGTTCTGCGGCAGCGGCACCTTCCTAATTGAGGCAGCGATGATGGCGTCCAATATGGCACCAGGCATGAACCGCGAATTCTTAAGTCAGACTTGGGAGCATCTGATTCCAAAGAAGGTCTGGTACCGCAGTTTTGACGAGGCACAGGAGCTTCTGATTCCGCAACCCGAGACCGATCTTCAAGGCTATGACATCGACGGCGGCGTGATACGCCGCGCGAAAATCAATGCGGAGCAGGCGGGGGTCAGCGAGTTGATTCACTTCCAGGAGCGGGATGTCTCGCAGTTCAGCCACGCAAAGAAATACGGCTTCATCGTGACCAATCCGCCCTACGGTGCGCGTCTCATGGGAGAGAGCAGCGAGTCAGAGGCGGTTGCGGCGCTCTACCGCACCCTCGGCGAGCGCTTCCGCGCGTTGCAGGACTGGTCGCTCTATCTGATCACGGCCTTTCCGGACGCCGAAAAATGTATCGGCAGAAAGGCGGATAAGAACCGTAAGATTTATAACGGCATGATGAAGACCTATTTTTACCAGTTCCTCGGCAAGAAGCCGCCGAAGCGCGAGAGGCGCGAAGAGAAGCAGGGGGAGTGAGATGCAAGAGATTATTTTCGCGACGGGAAATGAGAATAAAATGCGGGAGATCCGGGAAATTTTCGAGGGTCTTCCCTTTGTGATTCACTCGCTCAAAGAGGCGGGTCTGGTCTCGGACCCGGAGGAGAACGGCGCGACCTTTGCGGAAAATGCTTTTATTAAGGCAGAGGCTGTGCACGCGCTGCGCCCCGATGCGATTGTGATGTCGGATGACTCCGGCCTCTCGGTCGACTATCTGAACGGCGAACCGGGTGTCTTTTCGGCGCGCTGGCTCGGACGCGATACCTCGTATGCTGAGAAGAATGCGGAACTGATTCGTCGCCTCGAGGGCGTCGAAGGGAATGCGCGGAGCGCCCGCTTTACCGCAGCGATTGCCTGCATTCTCCCGGACGGCACCCGGCTTCTCACCGAAGCGCATATGGAAGGACAAATTGCGAAGGCACCGGCGGGCGAAAACGGCTTCGGCTATGACCCCATCCTCTACCTGCCGGAATACGGGAAATGCTCGGCGGAGCTCAGTGACCGGGAGAAAAACGCAATCAGCCACCGCGGCAAGGCCTTGCGGCAGATGCAGGAAAAACTGCGGAGCATCTACGCCGACGCCACGGGCGGAAGGGCATAATTCGGATTTACATTTTTCGGAGAATACAGTATAGTAGACCCTGTGCGGGGTGTAGCCCAGCCCGGTAGGGCGCCTGCTTTGGGAGCAGGATGTCGCAGGTTCGAATCCTGTCACCCCGAGTAAGAAAAGCGGAAGACTTTGGAGACAAAGGCTTCCGCTTTTTGCGTGGGAAAATCGGTGGAATGCGGGATGCGACTGAAATTAGAAGTTTATGGTTTGCTGCAGACGGCGGGCAACTTCGGCGAGTTTCGGGAGGATTTCTTTTTTGCGGCGCGCAATCGTGACGCTCATGCCGGTCAAACTTAAAGTTGCAAACAGATGATTATCCTGACTTGAGTAAATCGGGACGGAGAGCGCCCCAACTCCCTCGAAGAGTTCGCCGTTTTCATAGGAAAACCCCTCAGCGCGAATTTTTTGAAATTCGTTTTGAAGAGCTTCGACTGTGGTGCGGGTCGCCGCGGTGTAGGCGGGAAAAGGGGCGTCTTTCAGATAGATATTTAGCGGTCTCTCTCGTAAATGGGCAAGCACAAGTTTTCCGCTCGCGGAGCAGTAGAGCGGCATGTTGGAATTGGCGCGGCGTACCACAAAGGTGCTGTTGTGCGGTTCGGTCGAGTGTATGAGCTGGAGATAAAGTTCATCAATGCGGAATAGCGTGCAGTTGCCCTGAAAGTAGTCGCTCAAGTTTTGCATGTAATTGTGCGACTGGTCAATCAGGATGCTTCGCTTGGTATCTGATGCGAGAGATGCCTTATTGAAAAGCTCTGCGCCGAGTAGGTATTCTCCGGAACTGTTTTGACTGATATAGCCGTTCATGTGTAGGGTGTTCAGAATGCCGTGAACTGTGCCCTTGTTGAGATTGAGTCGCGTGCTGATTTGCCCCAGCGTGAGTTCGGTATTCGTGAGGTTAAAGCAGTTCAATATGTCGATGGCGCGCTGCACGGACTGAATCTGTTTGCCGGTCAGCAACTGTGTTCCGCCGGAGCTCTTCTCGGCGCCGCGGGCTTTGTGTTCTTGTTGTTCCATTGTATACCTAGCACCTCCTATTTTACTTATCTATAAGCTATTCTTACTACAAAAAGAAGTATTTGACAATATCAAAAAAGAGTTGACAAGCATTGTCCCCTGTTTTGTCATCCGTTACAATGAGCCCATCAAGGAAAGCCACTGAAACCCGGCCGGTGCAGTGTCTGAAACAAATCAAAAGCTATATGGTTCTGAACAGAGGAGGAACGATATGGAACAAAAGACTGCTTCAGCACGCAAGTTTACCTGGAAAGAAAAAATGGCGGCTCTCGGGCCGGGATTCTTGATTGTCGGTTCCTTCATCGGACCCGGAACGGTTACGAGTTCCACCCGCGCAGGTGCAACCTACGGTTTCCAGCTCTTCTGGTGTGTCATCTTTTCGGTCATCGCGGTTATCGTAGTACAGGGGATGTCGGCGCGGCTCGGCATCATCACCCAGGATGGGCTCGCGGAGAACTTAAAGAATGACTTTGCGGATCGCCCCTTGCTTAGAAACCTGCTCTGTGGCCTGGTTGCCCTCGCAATCGCAATCGGCGGCTTCGCTTACATGGGCGGAGACCTGACCGGAACGGCGCTCGGCGTCAGCGCACTGACCGGAGTCTCGACCAAAATCATCGCACCCGTCTGGGGCTTCTGCATCCTGCTCATCCTCAATTTCGCGGGGGATGCGGTCAAGTACCTCGAGAAACTCCTCGGTATCTGTGTCATCATCATGGCGGTCGTCTTCATGATGACCATGGTCATTGTGAAACCGGATCTCGGCGCTCTGTTTGCAGGCTGCATTCCGAGCATTCCGGAAAACGGCGGTCTCATGACCTGCCTTTCCCTGATCGGAACGACGGTGGTCCCCTACAACATGTTCCTGCACGCGGCAAGTGCGAAGCGCACCTGGCACAGCGCGGAGGAAATCCCGTTATGTAATTTCGGCACCACGGTTCCGATGATTGTCGGCGGCATTGTCACCGGTTCCATCATGATTACCTCGGCAGCTGTCATGCACGGCATGACCGTCAACAATGCGATGGATATGGCCATCCAGCTTGAGCCGACCCTCGGCGCACTGGCTCGCCCCTTCATGGCAATCGGCCTTGTCGCGGCAGGTGTCTCGAGTGCGGTCTGTACCCCGATGGGCGTGTCCTACGTACTCGCTGGACTCTTTGGCTGGAAGACTGACAGCTCCGATAAGCGCTACACCCTTACGAACGCAGCGGTTCTGATTACCGGTATCGTGATTGCGGCGCTCGGCACCAATCCGCTCGGTCTCATCATGACAGCACAGGCAGTCAACGGCATTGTCCTTCCCGTTGTCGTCGGTGTCACAGTCTACCTGACTTGCCGCGAGAAGATTATGGGCAAGTATAAGAACAACATGCTCCAGACTGTCCTCGGCATTGCAATCTTTGCGATTTCGCTGATTCTCGGCGTGAGCAGTTTTCTCGGTGTGTTTTCCTAAGGCAGATACGGCGCCACCCCGAACCGGCCGGGCTGTATTCAGGTAAACAGCAGACGGCATACATTCCGGTTTCATCAAAGAAAATGTCAGATTTACCCCCTCGGGGGTTTGTAAATATAGCACGGCACGGCGGATGCGTTTCCGTCGGACAGCAGCGAACAAAATGCAGGAGGTAGTAGTATGAAGTACAGCAAACCGACCATTTATGACCCGAATTTTCTGCCGAACAACGTCTACAGCGGCGTTCCGTCTTGGTTAAATCTCTCGGTAGCAGAGTGCAAGGAAGATCTTGAGGGCCTCGACGTTGTCGTGAGCGGCGTTCCGTGGGAGGGCGGTTGCACAATCGGCGGCTATTCCTCGACTACTGAGGGACCGAAGGGTATTCGCTCTGTGTCCATCCGCTACACCGGCTTCCTTCCGGACTTTAATCTTGACTCCTTCGATTATTTGAAGGCTGCGGATTTCGGTGATGTCGCTTGCCAGAACGGCAACTACGACTTCACATTCCGTCAGATTCGGGAGAGAATTGCAACGATTCTAGATGCAGGAGCGGTTCCGCTGACCTTCGGCGGTGACCACGGAATTGCACTCCCGATTGTCAGTGAGATTGCGAAGCGCCACCCGAAGCGAGTCGGCATTCTTCACTTTGATGCCCACCTCGACAACTACGCTTGCTTCGGCGACGATCTCTACGCGCGCTGCTCGCCCTTCTACCGGCTCTATGAGGACCCGAATATGGATCCGTCCAAGATTGTTCATATCGGTATTCGCGGACCGAGAAACCATCAGGAGGAGTTCAACAATGCGCAAAAGTTTGGCGCAAATGTGATTCTCGGCAGAGAGGTTAAGGAGAACGGCTGGAAGGCAAGCATAGACAAGGCAATCGAACTTGCATTCAAGGACACGGACTTTGTCTATGTCACAATTTGCTCGGATGCGCTGGATGCTGCGAACATGCCGCAGGGGCCGCAGGACATGGGAGGGTTGACTTCGTACGAGCTCTGCATGATGGTGCACGAGGCGGGCCTTGCGGGTGCAAAGGGGTTTGACTTTGTCGAGATTTATCCGGACACCAACAGCCTTCAGACTGCGGCGCACAATGCTTGCTGGGCGGCGCTCTATTACCTGAACGGCTACGCGGAGAGAAAGAAGAACGGCGGAAAGTAAGAGGCAAATGTAAATCCGTATGGGAATTACGAGTGGCGAAGCACTGTCACAATCGGCAAAAGTTGGGATACGAACCTGAGCTTGTCGGAGCACGGAATTCGAAAAAATAAGACAAGCGGCAGCTGCGAAAGAGAAATGCAGGGGGAGCAGAAACCGAGGGTGGATTCTGCTCCTTTTGGCATCGGGGAAGCGTATCGGATAGGCACGAAGACGGAGGTAACAGATATGAAAGCACAGACGGTGAAGCCTTTGATGAAGCCGATGTTTCGAATGCCGGCGAAAGAAGACTATCTGAAGGCAGCGCTCCGGGTCGCACACTGGCTCAGAGCGAACGCGGAACGGACAGAGGCGGGTATACACTGGTATGAAGATCCCATGCATCCCGAAGGGGAAACGGTTATGGGGGAGTTTTCGGTCTACAGCGGCATGCCGGGCCCGATTCTATTTTTGCTGGAGCTTTCGGAACTCACAGGGGATGTCTCCTGGCGAGAAGATGCTTGCCGCGCCGCGGATTATCTCTTGGCAAACTTTGACGAGGGGCGCAAGATGCAGACCGATATGGGGGTTCCGGGCTCCGAGATAGGTCCGATCAGCGGGACGGCGGGCTTAAGCTTTGTGTTCACCGAACTTGGGAAGGCAACGAGTAAACAGAAATACTTGGATTTTGCAGTCGCGGAAACGGAGAAGATTGCAGGGCTCGCGAGGCGGGTCGGAGAAGGCGTTGAATGGCTCGGTGAGCCGGGCGGAATTTCCTACGACGCGGGCATTGCCCTCTATCTGCTCTATGAGGCAAAGGCTTTTGGACGAGAGGACTGGAGAGAGTGTGCAATCCGCGCGGCGAGGCGTTTACTTGAACAGGCGATTGAAACAGAGGACGGCGCTTACAAGTGGCGTACCATCACGGTACCGAACATTGGCATCGATGACGGTGGTGAGATGCCGAACTTCTTTTACGGGACGGCAGGGACGGCTTATGTGCTGGGGCGTTTCTTTGAGGAAACCGGTGAGCCTGCCTTCCTCGAAGCAGCGGAGCGAGGTGCAGCTTATATAGAAAGAATTTGTATCCGAGAGGGAGAGAAGGTTCTGACACCATTCTGTCTCCCGAATCCCGAGCAGATATACTTCCTTGGCTTGTGTAACGGTTTTGCGGGGACGGTGAGACTCTTTTACCTCCTCTCGAGAATCAAAGAGACAGAACGCAAACCGCCCGAGGCATACGGAGACTTTGCCGTGCACATGATAGACGGCATTGTCGCGGCAGGCGCACCGGAGGTCCACTTCAAAGGCTACTGGAATGTAATCTGTATGTGCTGCGGAACGGCTTCGTTGTTAAATGTGTTGACGGGCTTTTATCTCGCAACTGAAGAGCAAAAGTATCTTGAACTCGCAGAGCGGAGCGGGCGTTATCTGTTAGGGCAGTTTACGGATCTCGGCGAAGAACAGGGGTGTTGGTTCCAGTCTTGGCATCGCATTGAGCCTTGGAAGGTGGACGCGCGCATTGGCTACTATGATGGCAATACCGGGGAAGCACTGCAACTCTTAGAACTCTATGCGGCACTTAGCGGAAAGTTCCGTTCGATTCGCTTCCCGGATGATCCTTTCCCGGCGGAGGGAAGCGTTGTGCAACGCTGAGTGCTGCACATTCGGAGGCAGCCAAAACGCAGACAAAGCGACCGGGAGCTTGTTCGAGCTTTGCGCGCGGCTTGTGCCTGTCTTTTCAGCATCGGCTGTTCTCAATTGTTACAAGCGAAACAAGAGAAGGCTTTTCCCACGGAAAGCCTTCTCTTGTTTCTGTTAAAAATAATTCGGAAAAGTCTTGTGAATTAAGTTAGTCTATGCTATCTTTATATTAAAGAGATTAGTTTAAACTAATCAATAACCAGACGGAGGGAAGAATTGTGAACAGTGTGCAGGTGATTCAGAGAAAGTTGCGGAAGTTCGGACTTGCGTTTCTCGCGTTGCTGGCACTTGGGGCCTGCGGGCAGAAGGGGCAGACGGCGGAGAGCAAGGCGGAGAGCGGGAAGCTCAAGGTGACGGTTACGACGACCTTCCTGCAGGATATGACGGAACAGCTTGCGGGCGACTATACCGATATTGCACTGGTCATCCCGGCGGGCGAGGATCCGCACAGCTATGAGGCAAAGCCGGAGGACAGGGAGAAGTTTAAGAGTGCAGATCTTGTCCTCTACCACGGTCTTCATTTTGAGGGACACATGACAGAGCTCCTGGAGGCGGTCAACGGTCATGCGGTCACGGCTTCTTTTGATCAGAATGATATTTTGTCTGCGGACAGCAGCATGGGACTCGCGGCGAATGCGGCGGATCCGCACTTCTGGTTCGATGTGAAGCTCTACGAGAAGGCCTGCGACGAGGCAGCCAAGGCGCTGATCGAGAAGATCCCGGCGCATGAAAAAGAGATTCAGGCAAACCTCAAGGCATACCAAGAAAAACTTGAGGCTTTGGATGCGGAGATTCGCACAACGCTTGCGGAAATCCCGGCGGAGAGTCGCATTCTGGTCACACCGCACGATGCTTTCCATTATTTTTCGAGGCGCTACGGCATGGAAGTGAAGGCGCCCCAGGGTGTCAGTACGGATGCGGAGCTCTCAACCAATGATATGGCGGAGACGGCGGACTTCATTGTCGCACACAAGATTAAGGCAATCTTTGCGGAGTCCACGACGGACCCGGCGCGGATGGAAAAGCTGAAGGAGAGCTGTGCGGCGCGCGGTTTTGCGGTCGAAGTGGTGAGCGGCGGAAGCGATGAGCTCTACAGCGATTCGCTCGCGCAAAAGGGCGAGGACGGCGACACCTATATCACGATGGTGGAACACAATGTGAAATTGATTGCGGCGCATCTGAAATAAGCGCAAGGAGAAAAGAATGAACGAAGAGATGGCGGCGGTCGCAGTGCATCAACTGTCTGCAGGGTACGGAAAGCGGACGGTGCTGCGGGACGTCGCTTTTTCTCTGCCCGCGGGAGAGAGAATTGCCTTAATCGGTCCGAACGGCGCGGGAAAGTCCACGCTCTTAAAGACCATGCTCGGTTTTTTGAAGCCAAAGAGCGGAACAGTGGAGATTTTCGGAGAGCCGCTTAAAAAGGTCAGGTCGCGCATCGCCTATATGCCGCAGAGCGCGGAGGTAAACTGGAATTTTCCGATTACCGTGGAGGGTGTCGCGGAGATGGGGCTCTTCTTTTCACTCGGCTGGTTTCGGAAGCCCGGAAAGGCAGAGCGGGAGCGGGTGGAACAGGCACTCGAAGAATTGGGACTCACGGATCTAAGGAAGCGACAGATTTCAGAGCTCTCGGGCGGTCAAAAAAAGCGCGTCTTTTTGGCGCGCGCTCTGGTGCAGAATGCGGATTTGTTTTTTCTCGATGAGCCACTTGCCGGCGTGGATTACCGGAGCGAGCGCGCCATCATGGAAAAACTGGAGGCGCTTGTCGGCGCGGGGAAGAGCGTAGTCGCCGTGCACCATGATGTCCACACGATTACGCGCTATTTTGACCGCGCAGTGCTTCTCGACGGCGGCACGGTACAGGCGGTCGGAGAAGCGCGGGAGGTTGTGGTGAGCGAAGCCATGCGACGCTGTTACGGTGAGGTGTTTCAAGCGGAGAAGTGGTTGTGATGCGTGTATTACTTTCCTACGATTTTTGGGTGGTCGCGAGCGGCGCAGCTCTCCTCGCGGCGATTGCCGCGGTGATCGGCTGCTTCAGCGTATACCGGGGGCAGAGTTTAATCGGTGATGCGCTGGGACACGCTTCTTATCCGGGCGTGGTGCTCTTTTTTATGCTGTTCCGGACAAGGAATCCGCTGATTCTCTGCCTCGGTGCGGCCGTGAGTGCCGCGGTTTCCTATGCCCTGATCCTCTGGCTGCAGGGTGAAAAAAAACTCGCGCTGGATGCCGTGCTCGCGACAGTGCTCGCCGGGATGTTCGGCCTCGGCATGGTATTAAAGACCTTTATTCAGGGTAATCCCGCGTTTCGGAATGCCTCACAGTCGGGACTCCGCGTCTATATCTTCGGCTCGGCGGCCTTTATGACGAAACGAGATGTGCTGCTTCTGCTTTGCGGTGCGGTGCTGCTCTCGATTCTCCTGCTGTTCTTTCGCAGGCCCTTGCAGTATTCGAGTTTCGATCTGGGGTATGCGGCCTCACTCGGCATTTCGGAGCGGCTCATGGGTGCGGTTATGCTGTTTCTGACGGTCGCGGTCATTGCCCTCGGCATACGGACGGTCGGCGCGGTGCTGATTTCGGCCTTTTTGCTGTTGCCCTGTGTCGCGGCCTCGCAGTGCGCAAAGACCCTTCCCGCGGTGCTCGGACTCGCCGCGCTGATGGCGGTGTGCAGTGCGCTGCTCGGCTGCGCCGTGAGTACAGGGATAGCCGGGATTTCGACCGGTCCTATGATCATTGTCTGCATGGGGGTATTTACATTAGCGGCATTTTTATTCCGCCTCGGAAAGGAGAGAGGATGAGGGACATCATTTTGGTGCTGCTCAGCACCTCGCTCTGCCTCGGCGTTCCGGGCTGCTTTCTGGTGCTTCGCCGCCTCTCGATGACGGCGGATGCGATAAGCCACGCAGTGTTGCTCGGCATAGCGCTCGGCTTTTTCTTTGTGCGGGATTTGAATTCGCCGGTTCTCATTGTCTCGGCGGCACTCTTCGGACTCTTTAGCATCCTTCTCACCGAATGGATTGCACTGCGCTGCAATATCGCGCGGGATGAGGCGCTCGGTCTGGTCTTTCCGGTCTTCTTTGCGCTCGGCGTCATCCTGGTGACACGCTGTTTTCGGAATGTGCACCTCGACACGGAACTCATTCTGATGGGAAATCCGCTGTTTGCGCCTTTTTTGCGGAGTTTTGGCTTGCCGCGCGCGGTACTCTTCAATTTGCTGCTCTTTGCGGTAAACTTGGCCTTCACGGGTCTCTGCTTCCGGCCGCTTTGCTATGCCTGCTTTGACCCCTCTTATGCAACCCTGCTCGGTCTGCCGCTTCAGCGAATTTTCTATGCATTGCTCACGCTGAGCGCGTTTAGTGCGGTGGTTGCGTTTCAAAGTGTCGGCGCAGTGCTCTCGATTGCCTTTTTTGTCGCAGCCGCGGCCGCGGCGAGTCTGCTCGCGCGAAGTCTCGGCGAGATGCTGTTTCTCACTTTAGCAATCGGCGCCGCGGTTGCGGTGCTCGGCACCGTGGCGGCACTTCGGCTGAATGTATCGCTATCCGGCATGTGCGCGACACTTTTCCTGTTCGTTTTGCTCCTGCTGCGTCTCTCAGCGCTCCTCCGCAATCATCAGCACGACGCCGATAATCAGAAGCACGGGACAGAATAAAATAGCTCTGATGCCGAAGATCGGGGACAAATTACCGCCGACACCGGCGCCGAGACCGAAAATCAGGATGATGCCGAAGTAGTAGAGGGCGCGCTCCAGCTGCTCTTTTTTCTTGCTGCGGAGATAACCGGAGACGGCAGCCGTGCCGCTTCTAAGATTGCCGATACACATGGTGCTCGCATAGGCATTGCCGTTTACTTTCCGGAAGGACTGTACCTGCATGGCGCAGGCAAAGGAGACCAGCATATTGGCCTGCAAATTCCATTCCTCTCCCAGAAACCCTACAATGCTGAGCAGCAGAATTTCGAGCAGCAGGATACTCTGCCGCCAGTGCAGGCGGCGCGCCTGTTTAAATCTGGCCTCAAACTGTTCCGCCGCGAAAATGCCGCCGGCAAAGGCGAAGAGCGGGAAGAGATAGCGGATGCCGCCGCTGAAATCGCCCGCAAGAAACTTGGTCGACATCAGGACAATGTTGCCGGTCTGCGCATTCGCAAAGACATGATTGCGGACAATGTAGGTATAGGCGTCCTGAAAGCCGCCGCTGAATGTGAGAAAGGCGGTGAGCAGCATGGTGTCGGAGACCTGACGCCTGGTGGGAGTTGTGTGGTTCTGCATGAGGAATCCTTTCTTCTGCGAGTGAGACAGAATCGTTCGTTCTTAAAGCATAGTAAGTTTTCTTTGATGGTGCAAGGCTCGGACAGTGCTTTCCGGTGAGGGCACGCGAAAAAGTGCACAATTCCGCGAATTCGCGCGGAAAATCCCCGGAAAGCCTTGACAATTCGTACTTTGACCAGTATAAGTCTTAGTAAATGCTTGTGGATTGCTTAAGTATTTCTTAAGCCTCAAAACAAATAAGGAGAGTGGAAATGAGAAAAGAGATTTTTGCATTCGCTCTGACCGCAGCGGTTTCGATTGTCGCTGCAGGCGCTGCCATCGCAGCACCCGGAAGTTCGACGAGTGTTTCGTCTACCTTTGCAACCTCTTCCGTTGCGACCCCGTCTGCGGGCAGCGGCATTGCAGGCGGCGGCGGTGGCGGCGGCAGAGGCGCACGTTCCTCCGGCGGCCGTATCGGCTCGAAAGGTGTCTGGACGAACAGCGCGGCACCGCAGACCGGTGCGGGCGCGTGGGTACAGTCCGGCAGCCGCTGGTGGTATCGCTATTCGAACGGCGGCTATGCGACGAACTGGGCGAAGCTCAGCTACAACGGCCGCACCGACTGGTACTTCTTCGACAGCGACGGCTGGATGCAGACCGGCTGGTACCAGGACAATACCGGCAAGTACTATCTGAATCCGGTTTCGGACGGAACGCAGGGCAGAATGGTCACCGGCACGCTGACAATCAACGGTGTCGAGTATCACTTTGAGACCCAGGCGGGCAACATGCAGGGTCACCTGATTCAGTAATTGAAATAACAAAAAAGCGGCGCGAGCCGCTTTTTTGTTGTCCGGTTTTCGGCTTTTCCGCCTGCTCATTCATGGAGCTCGAGCGGAAGCCCGTCCGGGTCAAAGAAGAAACACATCGCTTTGCCGGTGTAAGTATCGGTGCGGAGGGGCTCCACGCGGACGCCGGCTTGTTTCAGTTCCTCGGCAGTCTCGGCGACCGAGGCGACCCGAAAGGCGAGATGGCGAAGCCCCTGTGCTTCCGGGTAACTTTGGCGCGGCGGTGCGTCGGGCTTTATAAAGAGCTCCAGTTCGGCATCGCCGAGTTGCAGGTCGATTTTCCAATCGCCCTCTGCCTCGCGCCGGTGTTCACGAATCACGGGGAGTCCCAGAAGTTCCGCGTAAAAATGTCTGCTGCGCACATAGTCCGTTCCGATGACGGCGACATGGTGAATCGCCTCGAGTTTCAGGCTCATTCGACGGTCACGGACTTTGCGAGATTTCTCGGCTTGTCGACATCGAGCCCCTTCGAGACTGCGAGATAGTAGCCGAGGAGCTGGAGCGGAACCACTGCGAGGCTGTCCGCAAAGTGTTCGTCGGTCTTCGGGAGGAAGAACGCGAAGTTCACCGTGTCCTCAATGTCGTAGTTCCCCGAGGTCGTGAGACCCATCAGGTAAGCGCCGCGGCTCTTCACCTCGACGAGATTCGAGAGCGTCTTCTCATAGAGCTCGGACTGGGTGAGCACGCCGATTACAAGGGTGCCGTCCTCAATCAGGCTGATGGTGCCGTGCTTTAACTCGCCTGCCGCATAGGCTTCGGAGTGAATATAGCTGATTTCCTTCATCTTGAGGCTGCCTTCCATGCAGATGGCGTAGTCGATGCCGCGGCCGATGAAGAAGACATCCTTTGCGTTGCTGAACTTCGCGGCGAACCACTGGAGCCGCTCCTTGTCGTCGATGATGCGCTGCACCTTTTCGGGCAGGGCAGCAATCTCGGCGAGCAGGCGCTGCTCTTCGCGCTCGTCAATCAGGCCGCGCGCCTTGCCGAGGCAGATTGCGAGCAGGTAGACACCGATCAGCTGGGTCGAGTAGGCCTTGGTCGTCGCGACCGAAATCTCCGGCCCCGCATAGGTGTAGAGCACAAAATCCGCCTCGCGGGCAATGACGGAGCCGATCACGTTGACAATCGCGAGGGTCTTTAAGCCCTGCTCTTTGGCCTCGCGCATCGCCGCGAGCGTGTCCGCGGTTTCACCCGACTGGCTGATCACGACGACCAGGTTGTTCGGGTCGATCACCGGGTGGCGATAGCGGTATTCCGAGGCGAACTCGATGCGGACCGGGAGCTTTGCGAGATCTTCAATCACATACTGCGCCGTCGCGCCGACATGGTAAGCAGAGCCGCAACCGATAATCGTGACGCCGCTGAAGCTTAGAATCAGTTCATCCGTCAGACCGAGCTTTGCGAGGTCCACGCGGTAGTCGAGCTTCTTCCCGTCGGTCTCGTCGCTTAAGTAGGCGCGGAAGGTGTCGGCAATAGCCTTCGGCTGCTCGTGAATTTCCTTCATCATGAAGTGCTCATAGCCGCCCTTTTCGGCTGCGGTCTCATCCCAATCGATCAGCACCGGTGTCTTCTCGACGACATCGCCGTTCAAGTCGTAGAAGGTGACACTGTCCTTGGTCACGCGGCCCATCTCAAAGTTGTCGATGTAGCAGACGCGGCGGGTGTACTTTAAGCAGGCGGACGGATCCGAGGCGATGAAGTTCTCACCCTCACCGAGTCCCACAATCAGGGGGTTATCCTTTCTGGCGAGGTACACCTGTTCCGGGTAGTCGCGGAACATGATTGCGAGCGCATAGCTGCCGCGGACGCGGACCAGGGTCTTCGCAATCGCATCGATCGGGCCCATCTTGTACTTCTTATAGTAGTAATCGATGAGATTCACAATCGCCTCGGTGTCGGTCTGCGAGTAGAAGTGGTAGTCGTGGCGCGCGAGCTTTTCCCGGATTTCCAGATAGTTCTCAAAGATGCCGTTGTGGACTGCGAGCACGGAGCCGTCTTCCGAGACATGCGGGTGCGCATTGGTCTCCGAGGGGACGCCGTGGGTCGCCCAGCGCGTATGTCCGATGCCGCAGCACCCCTTCAGCGCATGGCCGTTGTCGGTCTTATCAGCGAGGACGCGGAGCCGTCCCTTGGCTTTGACAACAACCGGTTCTTTGTCGCCATCGCGGACAGCAATGCCGGCGGAGTCATAGCCGCGGTATTCCAGCTTCTCCAAGCCCTCCAGCAAAATGGGGGCAGCCTGCCTGCTGCCGACGTATCCAACAATTCCGCACATAAAAATCCTCCTTTTTCAATGTGAATATTTTATCACGAATGGGCAAGGGTTTGAACCTATAGAAAAGCTATGTTAAAATAGGCGGAAAAAAACGGAAGAGGAGTTGCATGGGAAAGATATTTTGTTTTGGCAACGACGTGGACACAGATCAGATCATCGCGTCGCAATACCTCCTGTACCCGAGTGTCGAGGAAATGGCACCGCATTGCTTTGAGTCCCTGGACGAGAACTTTGCGTCGGCGGTCAGAGAGGGGGACTTTGTGGTGGCACGCGACAATTTCGGCTGCGGCTCATCGAGAGAGCAGGCACCGGCTGTCTTAAAGGCGCTCGGCGTGCGCGCCGTGTTTGCCAACAGCTTTGCGCGCATCTTCTTCCGGAATGCGATTAATATCGGGCTGCCGGTCATTGTCTGCGAGGGACTGATTGACAAGGTAAAGCCGGGCGAGGAGCTCTCGCTCGACATGGAAAGCGGCACGGTGTGTGTGAACGGACAGAACTATCGCTGTACGAAACTGCCGCCGAAGATGCAGGCAATTCTGGACCAGGGCGGTCTCATTGCGGCGCTGAACCGGGAGGAAGCATAATGGCTATGACTATGGCGGAGAAGATCATTGCGCGCGCGGCGGGAAAGACCAAGGTGCACGCGGGTGATATCGAGACGGTCACGCTCGACTATATGATGTCAAACGACGGCACGACCCATCTCACCATCGGCATGTACGAGAACTTAAAGCACCCGCGCATTGCGGATAAGGACAAGCTGGTCTGGATTGTCGACCACAATGTTCCGGCAGATTCGGTGAAGACAGCAGCCTCGCATAAGAAAATGCGCGATTTTGCGCGGGCAAACGGCATTGCGTTCTATGAGGGCGAGGGTGTCTGTCACCAGATTATGCTCGAAAAATATGTGTCCCCCGGACAGTTTATTTTTGGCGCGGACTCCCATACCTGTGCCTACGGCGCGCTCGGCGCGTTCGGAACCGGTGTCGGCTGCACCGACTATCTCTATGCGATGGTCACGGGACAGAGCTGGGTGCTGGTCCCGAAGACCCTGCGTTTTGAGCTCCGCGGCAGTTTGCCGCAGGGTGTCTACGCGCGCGACCTGATTCTCACGATGATCGGCAAGATCGGCGCAAACGGCGCGAATTATAAGGCCATGGAGTTTGGCGGCGAGGGACTCGCTTCGCTCAGCATTGCCGACCGCATTGCGCTCTGCAATCTCTGCGTGGAGGCGGGGGCAAAGACCGGTCTCTGCGAGGTGGATGCGAAGACGCTCGACTACCTGAAAGAGCACGGCAGAGAGCCGGTCGCTGTCCTGAATCCGGACAAGGATGCGGAGTATGAAGAGGTGTTTGAAATCAATCTCTCGGAAATTCGCCCGATTGTCGCAAAGCCGCATTTTGTGGACAATGTAGTCCCGGCGGAGGAATGCAACGGCATTCCCATTGACGAGGCCTTCCTCGGCTCCTGCAACAACGGCAGAATCGAGGATCTTCGCGTAGGCGCGGAACTGCTCCGCGGCAGAAAGGTTGCGGACAGCGTGCGCTTTCTCGTGGTTCCGGCGAGCCGCGCGGTCTATGAAGAGGCGCTCCGCGAGGGTCTCCTGAAAATCTTTATGGACGCGGGGGCCATTGTGATGAACCCGAACTGTTCGGTCTGCTGGGGTTCCTGCCAGGGCGTCATCGGTGAGGGCGAGACCCTGATCAGCACGGGAACCAGAAACTTTAAGGGGCGCTCCGGCCACAAGGATTCTTACGTGTACCTTGCGAGTGCGGCGACGGTCACGGCGAGTGCTGTGAAGGGCGAAATCTGCACGGCAGAGAGTTTGACAAAGTGAGGCGGCAGATGGAAGAATTTCAGGGAAAAGTTTGGAAGCTCGGAGATGATATCGACACCGACATCATACTCCCGACGGAATATCTGGTCTTTCCGACCATTGCGGAGATGAAGCCCTATGCGTTTTCGCCGCTCCGCCCCGAGCTCGCAGGCAAAATAGCGCCGGGCGATATCATTGTCGGCGGCGAGAACTTTGGCTGCGGCTCCTCGCGCGAGCAGGCCCCGGAAGTCGTGAAGGCGCTCGGCGTGCGCGCGGTCATCGCAAAGAGTTTTGCGCGCATCTTCTTTCGGAATGCGATTAACAACGGCCTTCTCTTAATCGAGTGCCGAGAGCTCTCGGATGAAGTGCGCGAGGGAGACACGATTTCGGTGACGGTCGGCGAAAAAATACACGCAAACGGCAAGGACTATAAAATCGCGGCACTGCCCGAGAATCTCATGGAGATTTTGAATGCGGGCGGACTGGTCAAGGCGATGCGGAAGAGAAATGGGCTTAACTGAGATGAAAATGACAATGATTGAAAAGCTGATTGCCGCAAAGGTCGGGCACGCGGTGAAGCCCGGCGACATTGTGACAGTCGGCGCGGACCGCGTGATGCTGGACGACATCATGATGCCCTTCATCGCGGCCAAATTTGAAGAGATGGGCTTTCAAAAGCTCTGGGATCCCGAGAAGGTCGTGATTATCTGCGACCATCTGGTGCCGGCAAGTCAGGTCGACGATATCCGCGCCTACAAGCTCTCGAATGACTTTGCGGCGAAGTACGGAATTCCGAACCTGCACCGGAGCGACGGCATCTGCCACCAGCTCATGACCGAGGCGGGCTATGTAAAGCCGGGTGACCTGGTCTTCGGAACGGATAGTCACACGACGACCTACGGCTGTGTCGGCGCGTTTTCGACCGGCATCGGCTATACGGAGATGGCGGCGGTGCTCGGCACCGGAGAAATCTGGCTCCGCGTGCCGGAGACCATACGGATTGAGATTAACGGCGAGCTCCCGGAAAACGTGATGTCGAAGGATGTGATTCTGCGCATCATCGGCGACTTGACGGCCGCGGGTGCAACCTACTGCGCGCTCGAGTTCACCGGTGACACGGTCAGAGCAATGAGCCTTTCCTCCCGCATGACCATGGCAAATATGGGCATTGAGGCGGGGGCAAAGTGCGCGCTCTTTGCGCCGGATGAGAAGACTGCGGAATACCTCGGCATCGAGCTCACGGAAGCAGAGCGCGCCTTGGCGGGCGATGCGGACGCGCCCTGCGCGCGTGTACTCCGGTACCGCGCCGAGGACTTTGTGCCCGTCATGGCGCTGCCCTCGAATGTGGACCATGTCGCAGCGATTCGCGACCTGGAACCCGTGGCCATCGACCAGGTATTCCTCGGCTCCTGCACAAACGGACGGCTTGAGGACTTGATGGCGGCCGCAGAGATTCTGAAGGGCAAGCACATTGCGCCCTTTGTGAAACTCATCGTGACGCCGGCCTCCCGGAAAATCTGGGAAGAGGCAGAGGCAAACGGCACCTTGGCGATTCTCTCGGCGGCGGGCGCCATGATTACCCACCCGTCTTGCGGACTCTGCTGCGGGCGAACCGGCGGCATTCTCTCGGACGGAGAGCGCGTGGTTGCGACCAACAATCGAAACTTCCTCGGCAGAATGGGGAGTTCCAAGGTCGAGATTTATCTCGCTTCCCCGAAGAGTGCGGCGGCCTCGGCACTCACAGGCAGACTCACGGAGGCAACATGCTGAATCAGTTTTCGAGAACCCAGCTCTTGCTCGGTGTCCCGGCGATGGAGAGACTCAAGGCTTCCCGCGTCGCGATTTTCGGACTCGGCGGCGTGGGCGGCTATGTCGCGGAGGCACTCGCGCGGAGCGGTGTCGGCGCACTGGACTTAATCGATGACGACAAGGTCTGTCTCACGAATTTAAACCGCCAGATACTCGCTCTGCGTTCGACCGTCGGCAAATATAAGGTTGAGGTCGCGGCGGCGAGAGTGGCGGAAATCAATCCGGACTGCCGCGTGACCATGCATCGCATGTTTTATCTGCCGGAGACTGCGGATCACTTTGACTTTCGCGATTACGACTATGTGGTCGATGCGATTGACACCGTGACCGGCAAGATTCAGCTCATTTTGCAGGCAAGAGAGGCGAATACCAAAATCATCAGCTGCATGGGCGCGGGCAATAAGCTGGACCCGACCAAGTTTGCAATTGCGGATATTTATAAGACCAGTGTGGACCCGCTGGCGCGCGTCATGCGCCGCGAGTTAAAGAAGCGGGGCGTCCGGAAGTGTAAGGTGGTCTACTCGACCGAAGCACCGGTCAGACCCCTGGAGGATCCGAGCATCAGCTGCCGGAATCACTGTGTGTGTCCGCCCGGCACCGAGCGGAAGTGCACCGAGCGCCGGGATATCCCGGGCAGCACGGCCTTTGTCCCGGCGGTTGCGGGACTGATACTCGCGGGCGAAGTGGTGCGTGAGCTCGCGGGGGAGAGAGAAGCATAAGTTTCATTTGGCTTTGCGGGGGAGAAAAGCTAAAATAGAATCAGCGGAGGATAGGACGATGAAAGTCAGACGAGCGATTACTTTTTTGGCGGCAGCGGCAATTCTTGTGACCGCGCTCCCGCAGGCAGCGGAGGCTGCGACCATAACCCGCGGCAAGAGAACCGTGGCATCCGACAAGGTTTTTGTGCCGGATCGCTATCGCGTCAATGCGCGGAGCGAAAAGGCGGCGGCGAATCAGAACCTGTCACAGTTTGTGGGAACCGGGAGCGGCACAAACGGCGCGGGGACCTTTTCCTACGAGGCTTTGACCGAGGCCTATCGGAACAGAGCGCCGTTTTTAAAGAGCAGACAGGACGACAACGGGCGACCGCTGACGGTCGTTTCGGACTGCGGAAGCTACTATGCGCTCGACTTTGTCTCGCTCTACGCGGCGGTCAAATACAATGCGGAGGCGGTTGAGAGCCTGGCGGTCGGCGATACGTTCCCGCTCGACGGAAAGAGCTATGTGCTCACGGCAGTGCGGGAGGACGGTACGCGGGTCTTTTCTCGGACGGGATTTGCGACCGAAGAAGAGATGTCGCTTCGGCATGTCGCGCCGAAGGGGAAAAAAGCGTATTACATTGCCGATGAGAGCGCGGCACTCTACTATACCGGCAAGGTGCGAATCAATAAGGATGCGGCGATTCATGCGGGCGACAAGACGCTCACGGCGGAGCAGTACCTGACGGCAGCCGGAAACGGGCAGAGAGAGGGTTTCCGGGGCGGTTACAACGAAAGAGAACAGTGGATTTCTCTGGACGGCAGCTTCACCCTGGACGCAGCCGGTAATATCGCGGACTTTACGGAGCGCTGAGGCGAATGTTTCTCTTTGAGACAGCACCGGACGGCAGCTTAGTGCTCTCGGGAGTGCGGGACGCCGGAGTAGCGCTCACGGTGCCTGACAGCCGGGACGGTGCGGCTGTCCGTCGCGTCGCGCGCGGGGCTTTTCGGGAGCTTTCCGGCGTTAGAACGCTTGACTTCGCGCCCGGGATTGCGGAAATCGGCGATTTTGCCTGTTACGGCATGCCGGATCTAATCAGCGTCTCGCTCTCCGAGACGCTGACCGAAGTCGGCGATGCGGTGTTTCGTGCCTGTGATGCCCTGCAGAGCGTGCACTACGCCGCGCCGCAGGGCAATTTTTATGCGCTCCGCGCGCTGCTCTCGGAGCCGGAACCGGCGTTTCGCTGCGAACTGAAACTCTCTGACGGCGAGGCGGAACTCTACTTTCCGTCATTTCAAAATGAGTTCGATGAAGACACCATGGCGCGCGCGATTCACCCGCGGATTGAGGGCTGCGGCTACGCCTTCCGGGAGTGTGTGACACGGCGGGAAATCGATTTTTTCCAGTATGACCGCCAGTTTGAACGGGCCGCGGCGGCGGAGCGGGAAGTTGCCTGCCGCATTGCAATCGGGCGCCTCCGTTCCCCCTATCGGCTCGCCGAAGTGCGGCGCAAAGCGTACAGGGACTATCTCGCGGCCGAGAGCGAGACCGCGGCAGAGCTCGCCTTCCGGGACTGGGAGGCAAGTCATGACAGGGCACGCCTCATAGCGCTGCTGACTTGGCTCAGGCGAGAGCAACTTCTCTCCGAAGAAGCGCGGCGCTATGCGCTTCATGAGGCGGGAAAGGCGAAGCTCCCGGAACTCTGCGCCGAACTCATGCAGGGCAGGGAACAAAGGCAGAGCACGGATTTTTCGCTCTGAGAGAGGAGGAGACATGAGCGGCAATCGCGAAGCGCTTACGGCGGCAGGCGAAAAGATATGGAATTATACCGTCACGGAATTGAGCCTCGCGCTGCCGTTTCTTCGCAGTGCCTTCTTTCTGCTTCGCCCGCAGATGGATCTGCGCATTCAAAATATAGGAACGGACGGAAGTGCGGTCGCCTACCAGCCGCGCTACCTGTTGCAGTGCTTTGTCGACAATCCGAGGGCGCTACGGCGGACCTGCTTTCACCTCTTTTTGCATTGCATCTTCCGCCATGTCTACCATGTGCCGGCGGCTGCGGCGGACAGGGAAAACTGGGACCTCGCGGCGGATGTCGCGGTCGAGTACCTCGCGGACTCTCTGGATGAAGACATCCTAAGAGAGACAGAGAGCGATACGCGGCGCGCCTGGTATGAGCGCTTTCTTGCGGAGAGCCGCATCATGACAGCGGAGCGCATCTACCGCAGTTTACAGGGCATGGACTTAAGTTACGACGAGCGGGAAGAACTTCGGAAAACCTTTTGGCGTTGCGACCACAGTCTCTGGAAAAATCCGGAGACCAAGCCGCCGAAGACAGAGGAAAAGTCTCTGCCGGCCGAGGAGAAGCGCTGGGAGGATGCGGCGGAACATGTCGAAAAAATGCTCCTTGCCGCCGGAAAAGAGGCGGGCAAGGGCGCGGAGAGCTTTCTCCGCACCCTTCGCGTGCAGGGAGAAGCGCGGCTCTCCTACGGGGAAATCCTGCGCCGCTTTGCGGTTGAGCGGGAGGTTATGGAGATCGACCCGGACGCCTTTGACTACGGGTTCTACTACTACGGCATGGAGCACTACGGCAATATGCCCCTGATTGAGGAAAACGAGTACCGCGAGGAGCGGCGCATTGCAGCGCTGGTCATCGCCATCGACACTTCGGCCTCGACCCAGCACGGAGATGTGGAGCAGTTTTTTGCGGAGACTTTGGGTATCTTTCGCGAAGAGCAGGCCTTTTTCCGCGATGCGAAAATTCATCTGATTCAGTGCGATGAGGCTGTCAGGCAGGACAGGCGCTGCCATAGCCTCGGCGAACTTGAGGCCGCGCGGGACAGCCTGCAGCTATCGGGCGGCGGCGGCACGGATTTTCGTCCGCTGTTTCGCTATCTGGAGGAACTGACGGCACAGGGGGCCTTGTCGGGGCTTCGCGGTGTATTTTATTTTACGGACGGAGAGGGACAGTTTCCGGAACGGGCAACCCCCTACCAGACCGTCTTTGTATTTCCGGGGCGCGAGGAGAGCGTGGAACAACGTGTTCCCGCCTGGGCGCTCAAGGCATATCTGGAGGAGAAGAAGGCGTGAACATTCAAGAGGCAAAAGAGGAAATTTCCCGCGCAATCGATGCCTATTTGTGGAAGGATGAGAGCGGGCACTATCGGATTCCCAGGGAGCGGCAGCGCCCCCTTCTCCTGATGGGCGCACCCGGCGTCGGCAAGACTGCGATTATGCGCCAGCTCGCCGAGGAGAAGGGACTCGCGCTCGTCTCCTATACCATTTCTCATCACACGCGCCAGAGCGCCATCGGCCTTCCGGTTGTGACCGAGCAGTTTTTTGACGGCAGACCGCAAAAGACCACAAACTACACGATGAGCGAGATTGTGGCCTCGGTCTATGAGATGATGGAGAAGAGCGGCAAGCGGGAGGGAATTTTATTCCTCGACGAGATCAACACGGTTTCGGAGACGCTTGCGCCGACCATGTTGCAGTTTCTCCAGTACAAGACCTTCGGTACCCACCGCGTGCCGGACGGCTGGGTCATTGTGACCGCGGGCAACCCGCCCGAGTATAACCGCGCGGTGCGAGACTTTGACGTGGTGACCAAGGATCGCGTGCGCGAACTTCGCGTGACGGCGGATTTTGCGGTCTGGAAGCACTACGCCTTAGAGCGCGGCATGCACGGCGCGGTTCTCGCCTTCCTGGAACTTGAGCCCGAGGCTTTCTTCTTTGTGCGCGCGGGCGAGACGGGCAAGCGCTTTGTGACTGCGCGCGGCTGGGAGGATCTCTCGGATTCGCTGAAGGCCTATGAGGCGCTTCAACTCGACGTGAGCGGAGATTTCACCGCTTCCTTTTTGCAGGATGCGGAAATCGCGGATAAGTTTTACCGCTATTACCTGCTGTATCGGAAGTACGCAGCGCTCTACGATATTGCGGGCATTCTCTGCGGCAGGGAGAAGGCGGATGCCGCAAGGCTCAAAAAGACCGGTTTTGATGAGAAGCTCAGCTTTATTGCGCTGCTCTCTTCGGCAATCGGGGAGCGCGTCCGGAAGTGGCAGGAGGACTTCCGGGTGCAGCAAGAGGTCTTTCGTATTCTGAAAGAAATCCGGGACGCAGAGGCAGTGGGGCAGACAGCCGTCACAGAGGCACTCCGGGAGGCATGCTTTGCGGCCGAGCAGCGATTATTGCGGGAGCAGGCGGCCGAGGCGCTGTCGCCGTCGCGGGAGCGGCAGCTCACGGAAGTTGTCACAAGGCTCCGGCACTATGAGACCTTGGCGGATGCGGCAGAGCCGAAAGATGCCTTTGCCGCGCTGCGCACAGCTTTTACGGCCGACGAAGCGGCCAGAAAGCAGCGCGAGGCAGAGACCGGAGAGGCACTGTCGCGCTCGCTCCGTTTTATGGCGGAGGGCTTCGGCGAGGGACAGGAGCTTGCACTCTTCCTGACCGAACTCAACGAAAACAGCGCGGTGCTCGCCTTTGCGGATGAGACAGGTCACGCGGACTATGCGCGCTACAATCAGCTCTTACTGCTCAGAGATCGCAGAGAGACTTTAAAAGAGGAGGTTATGCAGTTCTTATGAGATTTGTACTGCAATGTGTGAGTCAGGCGTCCTGCACGGTCGAGGGGCGCGTGACCGGCGCAATCGAAAGAGGGTATCTCATTCTGGTCGGCATCTCGGACAGCGACACCGAGGAGACCGCCGACCGCATGCTAAGGAAAGTGGCGGGACTTCGCATCTTCCCCGATGAGAACGGCAAGACAAATTTAAGTCTCGCGGAGATCGGGGGCAGCGTACTCTTAATCTCGCAGTTTACGCTCTATGCGGATTGCCGGAAGGGAAATCGCCCCTCATTTGTGAAGGCGGGTAAGCCCGAACACGCGGAGCGACTCTATCGCTATCTTCTCGACACTTGCCGCAGGGAAGGGATCGGCAAGACGGTGGAAGAGGGCGTATTCGGCGCGGACATGAAAATTGCGCTTGTGAACGAAGGACCGTTTACGCTGGTGCTCGATTCGGAGGAACTGCTCCGCAAATAAAAAGTATTTGCTAGATTGCAAGATCAAGTAGGACAGTCTGAAATAATTCCTCCGGCGAACTG